>JAITVE010000216.1 GCA_031285975.1 Candidatus Adiutrix sp.
AGTCTGCATGAAATGAAAAGCGCCCGGATGTTTACGTATTTTGCAATTTACTAAAGGCAGGTAAATTGCAAAATGCTCTAATTATCCAGCGAAAGAGTGTCGTCGATGCTGTAGAGGCCCGGTTTCCGCCCGGCCAGCCAGGCCGCCGCCCGCACCGCGCCCTGGGCCAGGGTGTCGCGGGTGTGGACGCGGTGGGTCAGTTCCAGCCGTTCGCCGGGGCCGCAGAAATAGACGGTGTGGTCGCCCACAATGTCCCCGCCGCGTATGGCCATAACCCCGATTTCGTTATCCGTGCGCTCCCCCACCTGACCGGCGCGGCCCGTGACCATGCTCGTGACCGGGTCAAGCCCCCGGGCCTGGGCCAGGGTTTCGTAGAGTTTCACGGCGGTGCCGCTGGGGGCGTCCTTTTTCAGGCGGTGGTGGGCTTCCACGATTTCCAGGTCATAATCCGGGCCCAGCATTTTCACCATCGCGGCCGCGATTTTATACATGACATTGACCCCGATGCTCATGTTGGGGGCCCAGAGCACGGGAATCTTTTTGGCGGCCGTTGCCAGTTCCTCCCGCTGGGCCTCGCTCAAGCCCGTAGTGCCGATGACGGCGGCCAGGCCCATATCGGCGGCTTCCCGCAGATATTTCAGGCTGGAGGCCGGGGAGGTGAAGTCAATGTACATGTCCGCGCCCTGCCCGGCGGTCTTCAAGTCGTCGGTGAGCATGACGCTGAGGGAAGCTTCCCCCACCAGGGGGCCGATGCTCTGGCCAAGCTGGGGGCAGTCCGGCCGCTCCACGGCCCCGGTCACCGCCATATCCTGGCGGGCGCCGATGACCTGGATGATCTTTTGCCCCATGCGGCCCAGGGCGCCGCACATGGCGATTTTGACTGGCCCGGCCATCAGATGAGCCCCCAGGTTTTGAGGATGGGTTTCAGCTTCTCCATGGTTTCCGGCTGGGGCGGGCACATGGGGAGGCGCATTTCGCCCGTCATGAACCCGGCCAGGGCCAGGGAGGCCTTCACCGGAATGGGGTTGGTCTCCACGAACAGGGCCTTGAAGAGGGGCAGCATTTTGAAGAACAGTTCGCGGGCTTTGGCCGTTTCGCCCGCCTCCCAGGCCTTCCACATCTCCACCAGGGGGCCGGGGATGAGGTTGCAGGCCACGGAGATGACCCCGTGCCCGCCCACGGACAACAGCGGCAGGGTGAGGCCGTCGTCGCCGCAGCTCACCAGAAAGTTTGGCCCGCAGAGCTCGATGGTGCGGATCATCTGGTTCAGGTCGCCTGTGGCTTCTTTCACGCCCGCCAGGCCCAGTTCCTTAGTCATGCGGGCTAACGTTTCCGGCAGAATGTTCACGCCGCAGCGGCCCGGGATGTTGTAGGCGATGATGGGCAGGGGGGCCGCGTCGCCGATGGCCTTGAAGTGCTGGTAAATGCCCTCTTGAGTCGGCTTGTTGTAATAGGGGGTGACCACCAACAGGCCGTCGGCCCCCACTTTTTTGGCGTGGAGGGCGAAATCAATGGACTCCGCCGTGCAGTTGGAGCCCGCGCTGGCCATGACCGGCACCTTGCCCCGGCACTCCTCAACGCCGATGGCCACCACCCGCTTGTGCTCTTCGTGGCTCAGGGTGGGGGATTCCCCGGTGGTGCCGCAGAACAGGATGGCCTGCACGCCGCCTTTGATTTGGTGGTCGATATGCCGCCGCAGCGCCTCTTCGTCCAGGGCCCCGTTTTTGAAGGGGGTGGTTATCGCCGGGATAACGCCTTTAAAAATCATGCCGTTCATAATCAGGATACCTCCGCTGATGTGAGGGAACGATGCGGCCCTCAAAGGGGCCATGCTCCGCCGTAGCCGGGGGAATTATTTCAGAAACAGGTCGGGCTCCACCTGGCCGGAGAACAGGCAGCGCACTTTGCCTTCCAAAAAGACTTTTTCGGGGTTGTCCGCCGGGCCTTCGAAGCTGACGGTCAATTCCTCGCCGCCTTTGGTCTGGCAGATAACGCTGGTGGCCGTAATGAGGTCCTGGGCGGCGGCGAGCAAGACGGCGGCGGCGGCCCCGGTGCCGCTGGCCAGGATTTCGTCCTCCACGCCGCGCTCATAGGAGCGCAGGGCCAGGCGGTTCGGCCCCAGGATTTTGACGAAATTGATGTTGGAGCCCTCCGGGGCGAAAGCGGGATGGCGGCGCACGGCGCGGCCGATTTTGGCCACGTTCAGGCTGTCCGCGTCTTCCACCCAAGCCACGGCGTGGGGCACGCCGGTGTTGAGGCGGTGGTAGGTGAGGCTCACGCCCTCGGCTTCCACCAGGGCCGCGCCTTCCGCACGGCCGATTTTGGGCAGATGAATCTTCACCAGCCGCTCGTTCACCGTGGCTTCCACAATCCCGGCCTTGGTTTTGAAAGACATCTCGTCGGGGGCGATGCCCAGGGCCACGGCCAGGTGGGCGGTGCAGCGGGCGGCGTTGCCGCAGATGTCGGCCTCGGTGCCGTCAACGTTGAAGAAGCGCCAGGCGAAGTCCACCTCGTCGGGCCCGGCGGTGATGAAGACCACGCCGTCCGCGCCCACGCCGAATTTTTGGCGGCACATGAGTTTGGCGATTTTGCCGAAATCTTTTTCCGGCACTTCGTTGTTCCAATTGTCGATAATGACAAAGTCATTGCCGTGACCGCTGTATTTGTAAAAAGCGAATTTTTCCATTTTTTCTTCTCTCCGAGTCCGGGCCGGAATAGGGTGACCCGAACTACATTGCATACCAGGCTCCGCCGGGGCGGGGCTCAGGCGGACGGGTCTTCCCCGCGCACCAAGTCCGCGTAGGTTTCGCGGGCTTTAACGACCGTGAAGCTGTCGCCGTCAACCAGCGCCTCGGCGGCGCGGGGGCGGGCGTTGTAATTGGAACTCATGGAGAAGCCGTAGGCTCCCGCGTCCATCACCGCCAACAGGTCGCCGCCGGCAACCTGCGGCAACGCCCGGCCTTTGGCCAGAAAATCGGTGGACTCGCAGATGGGCCCCACCACGTCCACCGTGACTTCCGGCGCGCCGGTGCGGCACACGGGCAGGACGCGGTGATAGGAGCCGTAGAGGCCGGGGCGAATCAAGTCGTTCATGGCCCCGTCAATGACCACAAAACGCTTCTCGCCATTGATTTTATTGTACAGCACTTGGGTGAGCAAGAGGCCGCTGGGGCCCGAGACGTAGCGGCCCGGCTCCAGCACCAGGGTCAGGCCCGGCACATCGCGGAGCAGCCCCTTCAGCCCGGCGGCGTATTCGGCCAGGGCGGGCGGAGTCTCATCGTTATAATTGACGCCCAGGCCGCCGCCCATGTCAAAATATTTCAACTGGATGCCCATGCCCGCGAGTTCCTGGGCCACGCCCTTGAGTTTGGCGGCGGCTTCCAGGAAGGGGGCGATGGAAGTCAGTTGGGAGCCGATGTGGCAGGAGAGGCCCACCACGCTCACATTGGGGTCGCGGGCGGCCTGGGCGTAGAGGCCCAGGGCCGTTTCCCTATCCAGGCCAAACTTGCTTTCTTTCAGCCCCGTGGCCACATAGGGGTGGGTGTGGGGGTCAACCGCCGGGTTCAGGCGCATGGCCACGGGGGCGATTTTTTTCATTTCCCCGGCCACCCGGCTCAGGAGGGCCAGCTCCTCGGCGGATTCCACGTTGAACATCATAATCCCGGCTTCGAGGGCTTCCCGCATTTCCCGCCCGGTTTTGCCCACGCCGGAGAACACCACCTTATCGGCCGCGATGCCCGCTTTCAAGCTTTTGTACAATTCGCCGCCGCTGACGATATCCGCGCCCTGGCCCTTTTCGGCCACCAGCCGCAAGAGCGAGAGGTTGGCCGAGGTTTTGACGGCAAAGCAGACCAGGTGGGGCACATCTTTAAACGCGTCCGCGAAAGCGTCCAGGGGCGCGGTGAAAGCGGCCTTGGAATAGACATAGGCGGGCGTGCCGACCTGGGCGGCAATGTCGGCCAGGGACACGCCCTCGGCCATCAAAATATTGTCTTTATATGCGAAATGCGGGTTCATACAATCCTTGCATCATCATTTATGCGGTCAGCGGCCCAAATCCATCTTCGTCCTGTCCGGGGGAGCCGGGGGCGGCGTGTATTCCGCCGGGGGGTCGAGGAGCACGTCGGCGGTCGGGGACGGCTGGCTCTCGTTGGCCCTGGGGCTCGCGTCCACAGCCGTGACCCGGTAGCGGGCCTTGAGGCCGAGTTCCGGCTTAATGGCGTCGAACAGCACGTTTTCTTTCAGCAGGGCCGGGCCGACTTGCCTGAAATCATCCTCGCCCGAAAGCTGGCGGTAAACGCGGTAGCCCGCCACATCGGGGTTGAAAACCAAACTTTCCCAAGCCAGGCGCACGCCGTTTTCGGCCAAGGCCGCGTCCAGGTAGCCGGGGGGGTTGGGGGGCGTGAAATCCGCCACGCGGACGGTGATCTCCCGCGACCAGGGGCCGGTGACGCCGGTTTCGTCTTTCAGGCGCACCAGGCGGCCTCGGTAGCTGTAGCTGTTTTCATAGGCCACGGCCAGGTCGGTGAACGTCCCCTTGGCCGGGTCAAGGGCCGGGACAGGCGCCCAGGGGCCATCGCCGGTTTTTTTCTGAATCTCGGCCCGGCTGTCGGCCAAGGGGCGGCTCCAATGCAGGGTAACGGCCCGGTCGCCCTGGCTGGCGGAAAAGCCGCCCAAATCGCCCGGCGCGGGCAGGGCCCAGACCACGGCCTCGGCCCAGGCCTGGGGGTGCCCGCCGCCGCCAGTGGAGAGGCCGGTCACCCGGATGTGGTAGACGTGGCCTTCCTTGACCGGGTAGCGCCAGGTGTACGGGCCGGGGGCCAAATCCAGGCCGGGAGGCGGCGAAAGGGCGGGCACCCGGTCGGCGGG
>JAITVE010000225.1 GCA_031285975.1 Candidatus Adiutrix sp.
TGGCCCCGCTGAGGCCCCAGCGTTGCCGGTAGGTTTTCACGTCCGGCCGCAGGCCGTGGCCCCAGAGCCAGATGGAGTTGGCCGGGGGCAGGTTTTGCGCCCGCCGCCGCTGGTTGACCGGGTGGTTTTCCAGGATGGGCCAGGAGGCGCGGACGATATCCATAATCGCCGTGGCCGCAGGGTCGTTCAGGAGTTGAGAAATATCCTGGTCGCGGAAGTCGTGGGGCGGGTAGGAGGGCAGGTCGGCCGCCGGGGCCGGGGCGGGCCAGGTCAGCAGGTGGCGGTAGCTCACGCCGGGAAAGAGCCCCTGGCCGCCGGGGCGCGGCAGTTCGGCTTTCAGGGTCTCGATGAGTTCCATGGCTTCTTCGGTGGTGATGTTGCCGGAAGCGTGGTTACGCATGAAAGTTTTGTCGCCCGCGTGTTCCAGGGTTACCAGGTTGAGGCGGAAGACCAGTTCGTCCGGGGCGGTGGTGAGGCCCTGGCTGGCGGCCTCCAGGGGGCCGCGGCCGGAAAGCACGCCCTGGGGGTTATAGCCCATCAGGGACATGATGGCCACGTCCGAGCCCGGCGGCATCCCCTCGGGCACGGTGCGGGCCAGGCCCAGGCGGCCGTTTTGGGCCATGAAGTCCAGGTGGGGGGTGGGGGCGGCTTCCAGGGGGGTGCGCCCGTTCAATTCCGGAAGGGGGTAGTCGCCCATGCCGTCGCCGATTAAAATCACGTATTTCATAGCCGGTTCTCCACCCTGATAAGCATGGTCGGGGCCTGCACGGCCGGGAGGCCGTCGGCGTCTTTGAGGGCCAGGAGCATATCGCGCTCCATAGCCGTGTGGGTCAGCATCACCAACGGCACCGTGCCGTTTTCATCGGGCCGCTTTTGCAGCACCTGGGCTAAACTGATGTTGCGCTCCGCGAAAATCCCGGCCAGGGAGGCCAAAACGCCGGGCTTGTCGGCCACGGTGAAGCGCAGGTAATACGAGGTGCGGATTTCGCTCATGGGCTTGGGCCGCTCGTTGGAAAGCTGGCACCAGCCGAGGGCCGGGGTGCGCTGAAAACTGCGGGAGCGGTCGGCCCGGGCCATTTCCACCAAATCGGCGGTCACGGAACTGGCCGTGGGCATCATGCCAGCCCCGGCCCCGGTGAGCAGAATTTCGCCGGAAGCGTGGCCGGAGACCAGCACCGCGTTCATGGCCCCGCCGATGTCGGCCAGCAAATTGTCCTTGGGCAGCATGGCCGGGTGGAGGCGCACTTCCAGGCGGTCGTCGTCCGCGCTGCGGTAGGCCAGGCCCAGGAGTTTTATCACGTACCCAAGTTCGGCGGCGAACTCAATGTCCTGCGGGGTGATGCTGCTGATGCCCTCCACGTGGATGTCCTCAATGGCGGGCTGAATGCCGTAGCACAGGGCGGTGAGGAGGATGAGCTTGTGGGCCGCGTCGAAACCCTCCACGTCGAAGGTGGGGTCGGCCTCGGCATACCCGGCCTTTTGGGCCTCGTTCAGGACGGACTGGAAGTCCAGCCCCTCGCGGCTCATGCGGGTGAGGATGTAGTTGGTGGTGCCGTTGAAAATGCCCACAATATGGTTGATGCGGTTGGCGGACAGGCCTTCCTTCAGGGTGCGGATGATGGGGATGCCCCCGGCCACGGCGGCCTCGAAGAGCACTTCCACCCGGTTTTTGGCGGCGGCCTCGAAAATCTCCGGCCCGTGGAGGGCCAGGAGGGCCTTGTTGGCCGTGACGATGTGCTGGCCGCTGTTGATAGCCTTTAAAACCAGGGTGCGGGCGGGCTCAATGCCGCCCATAAGCTCGGCCACCACTTTAATTTCGGGGTTGCCGACAATCTCATAGGGGTCGGTGGTCAGAAGTTCGGGCGGCGGGTTGAAGAGGCGGCCGCAAGCCAGGTTGCGCACCGCTATTTTCCGCAACGCCAGGGGCCAGCCCAATTTTTGATTGATGTACGCGCCGTCTTCGAGCAGCATTTTCGCCACCCCCGCGCCCACATTCCCGCAGCCCAAAAGGCCGACTGTCGTCTGTTGACTGTTCATCTTTCTACCTTATTTGCAGCAATGGTCACTAGAGCATTTTGCAATGTATCTGCCTTTTGTAAATTGCAAAATATGTAACATCCGGGCACTTTTCATTTTTTGCATATGACCTTGAAAAGGAAAAGCGCTCTCATTGTTATTGTCACCGAATTAAGCCCCGCCTCGTCATTCCTGCGGAGGCAGGAATCCATTTCCAGTGAAGCAGCTATTTGCCGACAAGTTACTCCTCTGGAAATAGATTCCGGCTTTCGCCGGAATGACGGCTCGGGGGAGTGGCGGGTGGTTAAAAAAATGACCTCCCCACACATCTATCTTCCCCCGGCAAAACGACTGGCCGCCGCTGAAATTTTTCTCTCAGCGGCGGCCCGGTTTGGCTATCGGGGCGTTTACGCTGAGAAGACTTTCTTAATACCTCGAATGGCCTGGTTAATTCGCTGGACGTTTTCCACCAGGGCCATGCGCACATAGCCCTCGCCGCCGTTGCCGAAGCCCAGGCCCGGGGAGACAGCCACTTTGGCCTCGCGGATGAGCATTTTGGAGAATTCCACGGAATCCATGTGGCTGAAACGCTCCGGGATTTTGGCCCAGATGAACATGGCCCCTTTGGGGGAGGGCACTTCCCAGCCGGCCCGTTCCAAGCCGCCCACCAGGGCGTCGCGGCGCTCTTTGTAAATGTTCACAATTTCGTCCACGCATTCCTGGCTTTCGTTCAGGGCGATGATGGAGGCAATCTGGATGGGCTGGAAGGCCCCGTAATCAAGATAGCTCTTGATGCGGGTCAGCGCGGTCACCATTTCCCGGTTGCCGCAGACGTAGCCAATGCGCCAGCCCGCCATGCTGTAGCTTTTGGACATGGAAAAGACTTCCACGCCAATGTCTTTCGCGCCCTTGACCTGGAGCATACTGGGGGCTTTGTAGCCGTCGTAGCACAGGTCGGCGTAGGCCATGTCGTGCACCACCAGGATTTTATGCTCCTTGCAGAAGGCCACCACTTTTTCAAAGAATTCCAAATCCACCACCGTGCCCGTGGGGTTGTGGGGGAAGGAGATGACCAGCATCCGGGGGCGGGGCCAGGTTTGGCGCACCGCCACTTGCAGGTCTTCAAAAAAGTCGCGGTCAGGCCCAATGGGCACGCTCCGCAAATCGCCGCCCGCGATGACCGCCGCGTAGGTGTGGATGGGGTAGGTGGGGTCTGGGGCCAGCACCACCTCGCCGGGGGTGATGGTGGCCAGGGTCAGGTGGGCCAGGCCTTCCTTGGCGCCGATGGTGACCACGGCCTCGCTGTCGGGGTCGATGTCCACGTCAAAGCGGCGGCCATACCAGTTGGCAATGGCGTGACGCAGCTTGGTGATGCCCCGCGAGGCCGAGTAGCGGTGGTTGACCTCTTTGGAGGCCGCTTCCAACAGCTTTTCCACAATGTGCCGGGGGGTGCCCATGTCTGGGTTGCCCATGCCGAGGTCGATGATGTCCTCCCCGGCCCGCCGGGCGGCCATCTTGGCGTCGATGACCGTGGCGAAAACATAGGGGGGGAGGCGTTTCATGCGTTGAAATTCAAACAGACTCATAATATTTTTCCTAACAGTTAGGTAGCTGTTTCGCTGCAACCCGGCCGAACCGGGTGAATATCACTGCGGCCACGGCGGAGTAAGGCCCCTTTGGGGCTAATCGTCGAGGACGACTTCGTCCGCCGTATGGCCGTCCTGGCCCTGGAAATAGACGTTGACCCGCTGTTCCAGAGCCGTGGGGATGCGGAAGGGGGCGTAGTCGGCGTGGATGGGCATTTCCCTGAAACCCCGGTCAGCCAGCACGGCCAGCTCAATGCGCGAGGGGCGGCCGAATTCCACTAAAGCTTCCAAAGCCGCCCGCACGGTGCGGCCGGTGAAGAGCACGTCGTCCACCAGCACCACCCGCTGGTCGTCGAGGCGGAAGGGGATTTCCGTCTTCCCGACTTGCGGCAGGGCCCGGGCCCGCGTCCAGTCGTCGCGGTAGAGGTTGATGTCGATAATGCCCCTCTGCGGCGCTTTTCCCGTCTTGTGCTTCACAATGTCCGCCAGCCTGTCGCATAGAATAAGACCGCCGCGGCGGATGCCCACCAGCGCGGGCATCTCCCGATGCGCGGCCAGGATATCGGCGGCCATGATGGCGATGGCTCCGGCTATTTCCGTTGACCCGTATAAAATTCGGCTCATGAATTTTCTCCTTACCGGTTAGCCAGGTTGTGGCTCTGGCCGAGAACGAAAAGGGCTCCGTTGGGCACGCCTTCCAAGAGGCGGTTGCCGTAGGCCAGGGTTTGGCGCTCCACCACCAGCGGCGGCCAGAGCCCGAATTCCGCGCCCATGCCTTTTAATAAGGCTATGCCCGTGGGGGTGACCGTCTCCCCCCGGCTGGCCAGGCCCACCACCGGCACGCCGGTGAGAAGTTTCATCACCGCCGGGGCAGGAGAAGATAAGAGGCCGTGCTGGCAAGCTATCACCCCATCGCAGACCGGCAGCGGCCCACAGACGATGCGGTCGGGCGCGAGTTTCGCCAACAATAGCGAGACCAGGCCGATGTCCATGATGCTGTCCAGGGCCCCGACTTCGTGAAAGTGCACTTCCTCGGGCGCGAGGCCGTGCACC
>JAITVE010000234.1 GCA_031285975.1 Candidatus Adiutrix sp.
GAAATGGATTATCCGCGACCTGGCGCGCGGTTTCGGCTTTTACTATGACACGGAGCGGGTGCGCGAACTCGATTTTCCCCCCTGCGCCGAGGGAGCCCCCGACCCCGTGAACCCCGCCACCGGCCAACTGGAGGCCGCCGCCCTGGCCGACGAAGAGGAGTTGTGGCAGGAGGCCTGGCGCGGCTATTTTTCCGCCGTCGCCATTGACGAGCGGGCCAACCTGCGTTTGCAGCGGCAATATATGCCCCAACGCTTTTGGCCCTATCTCACTGAAAAGCAAAATTCCCCACCCGCCGACGAAAATTTTGTCGGCAAAAAATAAAAATTCACCAGCCGGAGTTATGCGTATGGATATCTGGGCGGCCCTGGGCCAGTGGGCCGAAGAGCGGCGCAAGGCGGTCATCATCACCCTCATTGAGGCCCCGGCGATGCAGAGCCCCCAGGCGGGGCTCGCGGCCATTATGGCCGGGCCGGGTGTCGAGCCCAGCGGCCCTCTCACTGCCGCGCCCTTTTGGGCGGAAGATTGGCTCGCCGCGCTGGAACCGGCCACGGCCACTCTGCCCCCGGCGGGCGGCCAGCGGCTGGAAACCGGCGGGCGGCGCTACCTGATAGACCGCCTGGACTACGACCGCTCGGCCCTGGTGCTGGGCGGCGGCCACGTGGGCGACGCGCTGGCCCGCCTTCTGCGTTTTTTGGATTTTGAAGTGACCCTGATGGACGACCGCCCCGAATTCCTGCGCGATAACGGCCCCGGCATAACCGCCCTCGAGGCCCCTTTCGAGCGGCTGACGGAACTCTTCGTTGCCTCGGCCCCTGACGCGGTGGTCATCGTCACCCGCGGCCACGCCCAAGACAGCGCCTGCCTGCGCCAGGTGCTGGCCTGGCCCGAGCCGCCCCCCTACCTCGGCATGATCGGCAGCCGCAAACGGACGGCGGAAACCCTGAAAATGCTGACCGCCGAAGGTTTCCCCCCGGAGCGGCTCCAGGCTGTTCACACCCCTGTGGGCCTGAACATCGGCGCCCAAACCCCGGCAGAAATAGCCGTCTCCATAGCGGCGGAGATTATTCAGGAGTTACGGAAACGGGATAAAGAAATCGGGGCGGGCTGAATCACCCATCGCCACCCAGGGCCGGGCAGACGCGGGCCAAATCCGCCATTGGCAAGGCCCCTTCCCGGAGCACCCTGGGGCCGCCGGGGCTGACATCAATAATGGTGCTGGGCTGGCCGCCCGGGGTGGGGCCGCCGTCGATAATCAAATCAATCGTTTTGCCAAAATAGTCTTCCACCTGGTCGGCGGTTTCAGCGGGCGGGGCCCCGGCGGGGTTGGCGCTGGTGCCGGTGAGGCCGCGATCCGCCATGCGCACCAAAAGCCGGATGGCGGGCAGTTCCTCCACCCGCAGGCCCACCGTCCGGGCCGGGCCCACCAGGCCGGGACACAGGCCCCCCTGGGCCATGAACAAGAGGGTCAGGGGGCCGGGCCAGAAGGCGGCCATCAGCCGCCCGGCCTCCGGCGGCACTTCGCGGGCGTAGCAATGCACCCGCGCTTCCTGATCCAGCAGAATCAAAAAAGTCTTGCCCTGCCGCTCTTTTTCGCCTTTGAGCCCGGCAATGCGCTCCAGCCCGGCGGCATTGTCCACCAGGCTCATCAGGCCGTAAAACGTCCCGGTGGGGCCGGCCACCACCCCGCCGTCCAACAGCGTCCGGGCCGCCGGGGCCAAATCACGACAGGCCGCCCGCTGCGGGTCTATGGATAATCGTTTCGCCATGCTGTCCTCTCCCCGATATTTTACCAGAAAGAAGCGCTTGACTTCAACCGTGATTTGAAGGCATAATTAATTTGGTTGATGACCTCGCTACCAAGACGCGACCAACACAAACCACGGAGGTGACCCCTTATGACCGATACCACTGATCCCTTACAGTCTCCCGACTGCATGAAAGAAGAGACCAAACTTATCTCCGGCCCCTGCCCGCTGTGCGGCGAACTGCTGGAATTCTTCAGCGTCTCTGAGCTGCGCAACCAAAGCCGCTGCTATAACTGCAAGAAACCCTTCGACGCCAAGGCCTTCGCCGATAAACAAGGCCTGAGCATTTAAGTTTCTGTCCGTTTTACGGCACTGACATGCCTTTGCCTTTCCTTCACGGAAGGTAAAGGCATGGTGCGTTTGTGCGCGGCAATATCCCCCTCTTTTTCTTCGTCACCGCGCCGCCGCACATAAGAAAAAATCGGAAGACCTTTGTAAGAACACAATATATATGGTCAGGAAGTACAAACTACGCTTTATAGTCGGCTTGCCAAGCGACTTGCAAAATAGTATATTTAAAAAACTGCCTTAAAGAGAAGATTTTTGCCGCTGGCTTCACGATCAGCGGCGCGGAGGGTTGGCTGGTGGCTCAGATAGACGCGTTTTTTAAGCTGATGCATGACGTCGGCGCTTCAGACCTTCATCTGGTCAGCGGTAACCAGCCGCTCTTGCGCCTGCGTGGCGGGCTGGAGCGGGTTCGCTACAAAATCCTGGAAAACGGCGACCTCAAGCGGATGCTCTATGAAATCGCGCCCGAGGAAAAGGTCAAGGTTTTCGAGGAATTCGGCGACGTCGATTTCGGCTATGAAATACCGGGGCTGTCCCGCTACCGCGCCAACTTTTTTAACCAAAAATGGGGCATCGGCGCTGTTTTCCGCGCCATTCCCACCAAAATACCCACGGCCGAGGAACTGGGCCTGCCCCCGGTTCTACTGAAACTGGCCACCCTGCCCAAGGGCCTGGTGCTGGTCACCGGCCCCACCGGCAGCGGCAAGTCCAGCACCCTGGCGGCCATTGTGGATCACGCCAACCGCACCCGGCGCGACCACATCATCACCATTGAAGACCCCATCGAATTCGTCCACCACTCCAACCAGTGCCTGGTCAACCACCGGGAACTGGGCACCCACACCCGCACCTACGCGGCCGCCCTTCGGGGGGCCCTGCGCGAAGACCCGGACATCATCATGGTGGGTGAAATGCGTGACCTGGAGACCATTGCCCTGGCCCTGGAAGCGGCCAACACCGGCCACCTGGTGTTCGGGACGCTGCACACCACCTCCGCCGCCAAAACCGTTGACCGCATCATCGAAATTTTCCCGGCCAACATGCAGGGGCAGATTCGCGCCTCATTGGCCGACGGCCTCCGGGCCGTGATTTCCCAGGCCCTCTTCAAGCGCATTGACGTGACCGGGCGCTGCGCGGCCATGGAGATTCTGCTGGCCACCTCGGCGGTGCGCAACCTGATCCGCGACTCGAAAACCTTTCAGATGGGCACCGTCATCCAGACCGGCCGGAAATTCGGTATGCAGTCCCTGGACGACGCGCTCATGGAGCACATCCTGGCCGGGCGCATCGACCCCAACGACGCCTACACCCATTGCCAGGACAAGGGCAAATTCCGCCAGTACCTGACCCAGCCGCCGGACGATTTTACCGACGTTTGATGTTCGCCTGAATCTTCATTATATTTAAGGGTTATTATGATCCAGCCTTCACATCTGGAATACATTTTTCGGAAAATCCTGGCCACCTCGGACAATATTTCCGACATCATCATCACCGAGGGGCACCCCTTCCAGGTGGAGATTGACGGCCAGCTGACCCCGGTGTACCTGGAGCCGGAAATCGACCGGCTCACCGCCTTTCAGACCGAAGCCATCGCCGTGTGCCTCCTGCGCTCCAGCCGTCGGCTGTTCCGGCAGCTTCTGGCCACGGGCAGCTGCGATTTGTCCTACTCCATCCCCGGCCGGGCCCGCTTCCGGGCCAACATTTTTTCCCAGCAGGGGAAATACAGCGTGGTCATGCGTTTGCTGGAAAACCATATCCGCACCCTGGCCGAGCTGAACCTGCCCAAGTCCTTTTACCAAATGGCCGGGGAAAAGAACGGCCTGGTCATCATTTCCGGCGCGACCTCCAGTGGCAAGTCCACCACCCTGGCCGCCATTCTGGATGAAATCAACAACAACAAAGCCGTGCACGTGGTCACCCTGGAAGACCCGGTGGAGTTCGTCCACCCGCCGAAAATGGCCACCTTCAACCAGCGGGAACTGGGCACGGATTTTCACAAATTCGCCGAGGGCCTGCGCGCGGCCATGCGCCAGTCCCCCAAGGTCATCCTCATCGGCGAGGCCCGCGACCGCGAAACCCTGGAAATCGCCCTGGCCGCCGCCGAAACCGGCCACCTGGTGTTCGCCACCATCCACGCCTCCGACGCGGGCTCCACGGTGTCCCGCATCCTGGGTTTTTTTGAACTGGATGAGGAACGGCAGATGCGGGTGCGCCTGGCGGCCGCCCTGCGCTGGGTGGTCTGCCAGCGGCTCATGCCCCAGGAGGGCGGGGGCCGGGTGGCGGCCATGGAGATCATGGGCTCGACCCTTTTGATAAAAGACATCATCGCCAACGGCGAAAACGAAGACCGCACCTTCTACAACGCCATCGCCAGCATGAGGCCCATGGGCTTCCAGACCTTCGACCAGCATATCCTCGACCTGTATCACAACAAGCTGATTTCCGAGGACACGGCCCGCGTTTTCAGCAGCAAGAAAAGCGTGGTCAGCCGGGGCCTGGATTCCATAAAAGCCGAGACCGGGGACGTGGAAGGCATGGGCTATCGCCTTACCCTGGAGTCCGACCCCAGCGCCGCGACCTATTTGCCCGGCGACGCGCCGCAAACTGAAGCCTAACGACGGGGCCTGCCCCTGCATAATAAAGTGACCGCCCATGCAACTTGAGTGTTCCAACTGCCAAAAAATTCTGAACCTGCCCGACGCCAAGCTGCCGGTGGGTCGGCCTTTCACCTTCACCTGCCCGCACTGCCGGCAGAAGAATTCGGCCATTATCCCGGTCTCCGAAGAGGCCCCGCCGCAGCCGGAGATGACCCAGCCGCCGACAGACCCCCAGTCGGAAGATCACCACCGCCGCTCCACGGATATTCCCGGCGGGGATCGCCGCCAGTCTTCAGTGAAAGACCGCCGCCAGTCCTCAGCCGAGCAGCCGCCCCGGCCGGGGCCGAGCTATCTCGGCGCCGACGAAAATTTCTCGGGCTCGGCGGCCGACGGCCACTCCAAAGCCCTGGTGGTCTATGACGACGAACAGATTGGCGAAGCCCTGGCCGCCAAGCTCGAAGCCCTGGGCTTTGAGGCCACCGTGGCCGTCAACCTGCGTGACGCGGCCAAGCACTTGAAATTCGCCAGCTTCGATATCGCCCTGGTGCAGGAGGATTATTACGGCGCCTCCCTGGTCAGCAACCATTTGCTGAAATCCATCCAAAACCTGGACAGCCAGACCCGGCGGGCCATGCGGGTGGTGCTCATCAGCCCCACCATGACCACCCTGGACGACCTTCTGGCCTTCAGCCTTTCCTTTGACGCGGTGGTCAACAAGGCTGACCTCGAGACCATCGACCGCATTCTCATGAGCGTGATGGCCCGCGCCAAAAAGTTCTACGCCGTCTACCGGGAAATTCTCACCGAGCACGGCTTCGACTGATTTTTGACGAAAAAATAAAAGAGGGCGGGATTCAGTTGAATCGCGCCCTCTTTTGTATTATGGTAGGACAGTCAGAATGCTCTAGTGGAGCCAGCCGCTGGGCCGCTCGTTCTGCCCCAGGCCGCTGAAATCGGCCAGCACGGCCAGGCGATCCAAAATGTCCTGGAGCCGGTCGCGGTTGTAATGGGACAAGTCCTCGGTTTCGCTGGTTATTTTTATCAAGAGGGCCAGGGCCTCGTCCATGGCGTTGTTGATTTGGCGGCGCTGGTCGGCCAGTTTGCGGGTGAAGCCCCGGCGGGCATCATTTAAATACGCCAGAATCTTCCGGGCGGCCATGGCCTCCGGGCGGCTGGAGAGGCTCAGGGAGGGGCCGTCGAAATCCTCGGCCCCGGCCAGGCGGGCCACGATGTGGGAATAGCCCTTAAATTCCTCATTCAGGATAAAGCGATCCTGGTCGCGGTCGTCGGGCAGTTCCGCCGCCCGGTCAGCCAGGGCGTACATCCGGCCGATAACCTGATCCAACTCGTCGAAGGCCTCGGTGGCCTGGCGGCAATCCTGAATGATTTCAGGCATCCGGGCCATTTCATCCGACAGGTTCTCCAGGGAGTCGATGACGTCCAGCGGCTCCGAACCCAGGGCCAGGCCGGGCAGTTCCTGAGCCAAAATTTTGGCCACCTGTTCGTATTTGTTCAAATCAGGGCAGGCGCTTTCAACTGTGCTGATGGATATCATCTTTGGGCTCCTTCTTGGCTCGGTGGTGGTCGGTCGCTTTTGGGCAGTATTTGCCTCGCCGGACTAAGTAGCAACTATCCTGCCAAAATTTGAAGGTGCTTCGCGGCAAATGAATAACGTACTGACGAAATGAAATTATGACCACAACTGCAACTTTGGAAGAATTGGGCCTGGCCCTGGTGGAACTCGACGATGCCCGCGCCGAGGATTTGACGCGGCGTTTGCTGGCCCTGAAGACGGAACCCGTCGATATTCTGACAGCCTGTGAGCAGGCCCTGGCCTCCATTGGCGAAAAATATGCCGTGGGCGAATATTACATCGCCGGGCTCATCATGGCCGGGGAGATTATGAGCCGCCTGGCCGCCCTGGTGACCCCTCACCTGGCCCCGGAAGCCCCCGAGGCCCAGGGGCGCGGCCGGGTGCTGATCGGCACCATTGAGGGCGACATCCACGATTTGGGCAAAAATATAGCCGGGGCGCTCTTGTCCGCCCACGGCTTTGAGGTGCTGGATTTGGGGGTGGACGTGTCAGTCGCGGATTTCGTGCGCGAATGCCGCAAGTTCAAGCCGGACATCGTGGGCCTCTCGGCCCTGCTGACCATGTGCTACCCCGCGCTGCAAAAAACCGTCGCCGGGCTGAAAACCTTCCGCCGCGACCGAGACCGCCCGGTCATCTTCATCAGCGGCGCTCAAATCACTGACGAGCTCCGCAAAAAATACGGCGCGGACTATTATGCCCGCTCAGCCGTGGACACCGTCCAGCTCTGCCGGAAAATCCTCTGCCGATAGGGTCTCATTACAAAAATTACTACCGTACTTAATGAGACACTATGTCATCTACC
>JAITVE010000302.1 GCA_031285975.1 Candidatus Adiutrix sp.
TCAGAAACTGCCTCAGATTGGACGAAAGCCTTTTCCTGTAAAGCGCGGAGGCTTTTGCGAACCTAAGGAGTTCCCATGCCCCAGCCCGCCAAAATTGTCGCCCGGAGCCGTCTTCAAAGCTCTCGCGCCACTACTATATTGTTATACCGGCATTGCGGTTGGATTCTGAGCGCCTCCCTCCCGCAACTGTTGAAAGGCTGCCTGCTCCTTTCCGCTCTCATCGCCCTGACCGCCTGCCATCTCACCGACGTCACCCGTGGCCCCGCCGCCGTCCGCTCCGCCGCTGTCGGCAAGCCGACGCCGCCCCCGAAAGCTTCCGCCCCCGCTCCCGTTGAAAATATCCGCCTGTCGGAAGCCCTGGCCGCCGCGCAGCCCGTGCCGACAGCCGCCGCGCCGGAAGCCCCGGCGGAGGCGCCGCCGTCCATTGTCCAGGCTATGGTTGCGGAATCAATAGAATTTGTGGAGCCGGGCTCCCTGCTCACGCCGGACGACATTTTGCCGCCGGGCCTGATTGACCGGGCCGTTTACACCGTAGGCTTGAGCGGCGAACTCTTCACCGGCCGGGCCGGGCAGGACTTTTTGCAGGATCACGGCCTCACCAGCGACTTTGTGCTCACCGGCGCGGCCATGCCGCCCCCGCCGCAGTGGGAACCGGCCATGGCCGCCCCCAGCGCGGGCACCCCGGAAGCCGCCGTTATGGTCAACGCGGTGAATATACCGGCCCCGAAGCGCGTGGCGGGTTCCAGCCGCACGGAATCCTTACTCATGGCCGCCTATGGCCAGGCCGGCCGCCGCTACACCAGCGGCGGGCAAGACCCGCAGTCGGGCTTTGACGCTTCAGGCTTCACCCGCTGGGTCTACGCCCAGGGCGGCTTCAACCTGCCCCGCAACATCCAGACGCAGATTGGCGGCGGGCGGCAGGTGGAGCGCGGCGATCTGCGGCCCGGCGACCTGTTGGCCTACCGCCTCCCCGGCGGCGAGGCTGGGGGCTACCACGTGGGCGTGTATACCGGCCACGGCAATTTTCTCCACGCCTGCGCGGGCACCGGCGTGGTGACGGAGACCGCCGCCTTCGGCCCCCAATACGCCCCCTATTTCCTGGGCGGCCGCCGCTATTATGACGACCCGGAGGCCGGGCCCCTGTCGGACGTGCAAAAAATGTCGGCCACCAGTTCGGCTGTGAAGCTGGCCCTCTCCGAGTTGGGCCCCGATGACACCTTGCAGCGGAACACCGCCAAAAAGAAGGCGCCCGCCAAAAAACGCAAGCCCCGCCGCAAAGGCAGCTGAGCACTATTGACCCACGAAAGGCGATACGCAATCGCCTTTTTTTGTGGCCGGGCATACCATTATCACTCAATGATCGGGGCATGACTGTGCGCGATAAACCCTATAAAACACGGCGGCGGCCAGGCAAAAGCCAGGGAACCAGCCGCCGTTCCGAGCCTGGCGAGAAGGATTCTTATTCCAGCGCCAAGCGCCCGTCAGCCGGGTCAAAAGCTTTCAGCGAGTCAAAAAAGCCGCCCCGCGCCGAGCCCTACGCCTTTACTCTCAACGTCTCGCCCGTAGCCGCCAAAGCCTTGAACCGCATCGGCGTCCCTGAAAAAGCCCCCTTCGTGCCCGACCCTTTCCAGCTTGAGGCCGTGGCCAAAAGCGCCGATGGCGACGTCATCGTGGCCGCCCCCACCGGCAGCGGCAAAACCTGGATAGCCGAGCAGGCCATGGCCCGCGAGCTTGAGCGCGGCGGCCGCTGCTGGTACGCCTCGCCCCTGAAAGCCTTGTCCAACGCCAAGTTCCTGGAATTTGGCCGCATCTTCGGGCCGGAACGGGTGGGCATTTTGACCGGCGACCACAAAGTCAACACCGACGCGCCCCTCATCATCGGCACCACCGAAATCCTGCGCAACCAGCTCTACGACGCCATGAGCGGCGACCGCGACCTGGATGCCGACCTCATTGTGGCCGACGAGGCCCACTACCTCGGCGACCGCGACCGGGGCGTGGTCTGGGAAGAGGTGATGATCTACCTGCCGCCTCGCATCAAGCTGCTGCTGCTCTCGGCCACCGTGGCCAACAGCGCCGAACTGGCCGCCTGGCTGGGCCACCACCGGGGCCGGGAAGTGGCAGTGGTCAATGGCGGCGAGCGGCCCGTGCCCCTGGCCGGGCTCTGCCTGTGGCCCTCCGGCCAGATGGTGGACTTGGCCTCCGCCGCCAGCCGCCGGGGCGGAAACGAGCGGAACGACCGAAACCGCCGGGCTTTTTTCAATATCCAGATGCCCAACTCCAAAATCATGGGGGCCCTGCGGGAGCTCGACCTTTTGCCCGCCATCTTCTTCCTCAAATCGCGGGCCGACTGCGACGCCGCCTTGAGCCAGAGCGGCGGCCCACCCCGCGAGAGCCCGGAGCGCTTCGCCGCCCGCCAAACCCTGCTCGACGAGTTTTTGGAAAAATACCCCTTCCTGGCCGACCACCCCCACCTGGGCCGCGTCCGGCGGTCGGCCGTGGCCGCCCACCACGCCGGGCATCTGCCCCACTACAAACTTCTGGTGGAAGAACTGATGAGCCGGGGCCTGTTGGACGCGATTTTCGCCACCAG
>JAITVE010000373.1 GCA_031285975.1 Candidatus Adiutrix sp.
GCCTTGACGCATGTTTCTTAAACCGCTCCAAACCGTGTCCCGGAGGGACATTACGCGGACGCGGCGACGCTCACACGGTTCAGCCGGGGACGAACGAAATCGCTCCCCAACCTACGTAAGGACGCGCCATGCCGGAAATGGAATTGGATCCTGGACTGCTTCAGGACTTTATCACCGAAGCCACGGAGCTTCTGGAAGAATATACCTCCAGCCTGAGTTCTTTTGAGCAGGATCCGAAAGATATCGACACCATCAACCCCGTGTTCCGGGCCGCCCACACCCTCAAGGGGTCAAGCGCCTTTTTCGGCCTGAACCACATCAAGGATTTCGCCCACAAGCTGGAAAACCTCCTGGACGACATCCGCCACCAGACCAGGGCGGCGGACAGCAAGGCCATCGAATACCTCTTCCTGGCCGGAAACCATTTGAAAGCCATGTTCGAGCGGCTCTCCGCCGGGGACATGCGGCCCGAACTGACCCCCGATGAGGCGGCCTTCCAGGAAGAACTGGTGAAGTGGATGGCGGAAACCGGCGGCGGCCAGGCCGCCGCGGGCCATGGCGGGGGCGGGGCCGACGTGGCCTTTGAAGAGGCCTGCCGCAAGATCAAAGTTCTCGTCAACGACGCGATGGACGAAGCCCGCGACCCGGCGGAACTCATTGAAGACATTATCGCCGTCATCAACCCCCTGCCCATTGAGTTGGAAACCGAAGGTGAGGCCGCGACGGGCGAAGACGCGCCCGACCCCGTGGCCGTGGCCTACAAAGGCGTTGATCTCAGCGAAATCACCCTGCGGGCCCTGGCCAACATCAAGAGCGAGGAATTCGACCCCAAGGCCTACGATGCCGACTTGAAGGGCCTCAAGGCCCTGGTGGACGAGCACAACTGGGCGGACGTGAAGCCGCTTTTAGACACCGCCGAAGAAGATTTCACGGCCATCTACGAAAGCGGGCTGGATTTCGACAAGGTGCTGCTGGGCCTTTTGCGCGGCAAGTACCAGGACTTTCTGAACGCCCTGGAACTGACCATGCCCACGGTCAGCCCCTCGGCGGGCCTTTTGGCCGCTGGGGCCGTGCCGCTCTCGGCGGCCTATCAGGGCGTGGACATGAGCGAAACCGTCCTGGGGGCCCTGGCCAACATCCGCAGCGACAAGTTCGACCCCAAGGCCTACGACGCGGACGTCAAAGCCTTGCAGGCTCTTGTGGCCGAGCACGGCTGGGACAAAATCAAGCCCCCCCTGGACAAGGCCGCTGAAGATTTTGTCGCCATCTACGAAAGCGGGCTGGATTTCGACGAAGTGCTCATGGGCCTTCTGCGCGGCAAATACCAAACCTTCCTCTGCGCCCTCGACCTCGCCTTCCCCGAAGCGGCGGCGGCTCCCGAGGAGCGCCCCTCCGGCGGCGGCTCGGCCCCGGCGGCCAAGGCCGACAACGGCGCGAAGAGCGGCGGCGAGGCCAAGGGCGAAAGCAAAACCATGCGCATCTCTGAGGAAAAAGTTGACGGCTTCATGAGCTACGTGGGCGAACTCATCGTCACGGCTGAAACCTTCAACTACCTTCAAAAGATGATCGAGCAGGAAAAGGTTAATCCCAACACCGTCCGGGCCTTCAAAAACGCCAACCAGGCCTTCCGCGAACTTTCCGACGAATTACAGGAAAGCCTGATGGAAATCCGCCGGGTGCCCATCAAAGGCATTCTGCAAAAAGTCAACATGATGGCCCGCGAGCTCTCCCACCAACTGGGCAAAAAAGTCAAGGTGCAGCTTGAAGGCCAGGACGTGCAGCTTGACAAAAGCATTGCCGAAAGCCTGGAAGCCCCCCTGGTGCACGTGGTGCGCAACTCCCTGGATCACGGCCTGGAAAAGTCCGAAGACCGGCTGAAGAAAGAGAAGGACGAAGAGGGGCTCCTGAGGGTCTCCGCTTCCGCCGACAAGGAATATTTCTACCTGGTGGTGGAGGACGACGGCCAGGGCATCGACCCGGATAAAATGCGGAAAGTGGCCGTGGACAAGGGCCTCATGAGTGAAGCCCAGGCCCAGGCCCTCACCGAAAAGGAAGCCATCGGCCTTATTTTCGGGGCCGGTTTCTCCACGGCCAAAGCCATCACCGACGTGAGCGGGCGCGGGGTGGGCATGGACGTGGTGCGCACCAACATCAGCTCCCTCAACGGTTCCATCTCGGTGGACTCGGTAGTGAACAAGGGCACCACCATCACCCTGAAGATACCCCTGTCGGTGACCCTCCAGGTCATCAAGGCCCTCCACGTGCGGGTGGGCCAGGCCAACTTCATCATCTCCCTGGACGAAATCCTGGAATCCCTCCGGCCCATGCCGGAGGAACTCTCCACCGTGGAAGGCCGGGGCCTGGTGCTCAACCGCCGGGGCCAGATCACCCCGCTCATTAAGCTTTACGAAATTTTTAACCTCGAACCCGAGCACGCCGACCCGGTGGACGGCCTGGTGGTGATGGTGGAAACCCAGGCCGGGCGCTACGCCCTCCTGGTCGATGCCGTCATGGGCCAGCAACAGGTGGTGGTGAAGGAGCTCGGGGCCCAGTTCAAGCGGCTGAGTTTCCTCTCCGGCAGCGCCCTGTTGGGCGACGGCGGCCTGGGCCTGGTGCTGGACGCGGGCGGCGTGGTCAATTTAGCGTTTGGGCTCGGAGGCTGACGGGCTCCTTTCGGTTCGTCAGCGGCAGTTATATTACTTTAAGCTGAGGGCGGGCGGATACGCGGCCCTCAAGCGCGGGAGTTCAACATGGCTGAAGATATAAATCGCGTATTCCTGTTGCCTGGCGAGTATTTCATGTCCAAGCAGCCCCACATAATTTCCACCCTGCTGGGTTCCTGCGTGTCGGTCTGCCTTTACCACCCCCAACACCATTTCGGCGGCATG
>JAITVE010000376.1 GCA_031285975.1 Candidatus Adiutrix sp.
GGGCCCGCGCCGCCGGGGCCGCCCGGGTGTGGCCTGCGGCCACCATGACCAAGGGCCGCAAAGGCGAGGAACTGGCGGAATATGAAGACCTCCGCGCCGCCGGGGCCGTGGCCGTCACCGACGACGGCTCCTGGCTGGCCAGCCCCAAGGTGCTGCGGCGGGTGCTGGACTACGCCGCCGTGGCCGGGCTGCTGCCCCTGTCCCACGCCGAAGACCACGAACTTTCCAAGGGCGGGGCCATCCACGAGGGGCGGGTCTCCACCCGGCTGGGCCTGCCCGGCATCCCCGCCCAGGCCGAAATCAATGCCGTGACCCGCGACCTGAACATGGCCGCCCTCACCGGCAAGCCCCTGCACTTCTGCCACCTCTCCACCCAGGGCGCGGTGGAGGCCGTGCGGGCCGCCAAGGCCAAGGGGCTGGCCGTGACCTGCGAAACCGCGCCCCACTACCTTTTCCTGACCCACGAGGCCGTGGGCGACTATGACGCCAATGCCAAAATGAACCCGCCCCTGCGCACCCAGGCCGACTTGGAAGCCCTGCGGGCCGCCCTGGCCGACGGCACTATCGACGTCATTGCCACCGACCATGCGCCCCATTCCATTCTGGAAAAGGAAGTGGAGTTCATCGACGCCGCCTTCGGCGTCACCGGCCTGGAAACTTCCCTGCCGCTGATGCTGGAACTGGTGCGGGACGGCGTGATAACCCCGGCCCGCCTGGTGGAACTCATGTCCCTCAACCCGGCCCGGCTGCTGAAACTCCCCGCCGGAGACCTGGCCCCCGGCCGCCCGGCTGACGTCACCATTGTCGATCCCCGGATAAACTTCACCCTGCGCCCCGAAGACTCGCAGTCGCGGAGTAAAAATTCTCCCTTCTGGGGCCGCCCCCTAACGGGCCGCGCCGTCCACACCATTGTCGGCGGGCGGGTGGTGTATTCGCGGGGCTAAAAGAGACGGGGCATTTCGCAGACACAAGCCCCTCAAGGCCGTCATTCCGGCGAAAGCCGGAATCCATTGCCAGTGAAGTCTGATGTTGCCAACACGCGGCTGCTCTGGAAATGGATTCCTGCCTGCGCAGGAATGACGAGGGAGTGGGGCAGCGGTTTGCACCAAAAAGTAACTACTGTTGCGGCGAAGCCACCCGCTTGAACCCAAGCGCAACTTTGTCATTCCACATGCTGCTGACCCATGAGCCGCTCAATCCATCGTCGGTCACTTGTAATGTCCAGACATCATGTGTACCTGACCAGCTATCAAGTAGCCACTGGGTGCTCAAGCGCTTCCTATTGTCGCTATTATTGCGTGTCTCTTTTCGCGGAATCAGGCGTAATTGATGTTCACCGTCAGGCCGGGTAATCAACGACCCGTCATAAACCCAAACTAGGTTGGGTTCAGCCGGATCATATACGGCAGCCTCAAAAGTGACCTGACTCCGGCGAGTGATCTTCATGGCTATTTCCCTCTGTGCATCAGAGCCGCGCCAAATGCCTTTATACACGAGGCCAGGTTCGATAGCCGCCAGGAGCTGATCCTGTTTTGCTTTTCTATCTTCTTCCACCTGGTCAAGCTTTTGCTTGAAATCAGAGACAGCGGCCATTTTCATTTCACAATTGCTGCTGCTTACTCCCGGCAGACTGTTATTCGGGCCGACATTGAAGTATAATTTATACGAGCCGCCAGCGCCTAGCCAGCCCCGTTGAAACCTAGACATCCCTTCATATTCCTGCACCCCGGAAGCAGTCACCATATCCAAATGAATGGCCCAGGCCGCTCCCCGGTCTAAATTTAACGCGCCCCTGAAATCTTTGCGCCGAAGTGGTTCATTCGGGTCGAAAACATACCCGGCCACGCTGATTCCGCTGCTTTCTGTAAAATATACGCCAGTCTCGCCCACAAATGAGCCAGGGCAGGTAAACGTGCCGCTCCAGGCCTGTCCCGGACTGACGCTTTGCTTGATACGCGCTTGCCGCTCCGCTTCTTCCTTCTCCGCTCGCTCAAGCTTTTGCTTGAAATCTGCTAAAGCGGCCATGTCCATTTCACATTTGCTGCTGCTCACTCCCAGCAGGCGGTTATCTGAGCCAACATTGAAAAATAGTTTATACGCGCCTTGAGGGGCCAGCCAATTTCGCTGAAACTCAGGCATCCCTTCATATTGTTGCACCCCGGAACCTTTTATCACATCCAACTGAATAGCCCCATTCGCGTTTCGTTCCAGATTGAGTGCGCCCCTGAAATTTTTGCGCCGCAACGGCTCGTTCGGGTCGAAAACATACCCGGCCACGCTGATGCCATTGCTTTCTGTAAAATAGACGCCGACCTCACCCACAGATGAACGGGGGCAGGTGAACGTGCCGCTCCAGGCTTGGCCGGGGCTGACGCTTTGCCTGATGCGCGCTATCCGCGCCTCGTCCTCTTTCTTCAGGCGCGCTTGCCGCTCCGCTTCTTCCTTGGCGGCCTGTTGCTCCGCGAGTTTTACATATTGGCCATATACCTTCGCTTCCAGGAGAAAGCTTCTCAGGTATTGCCCGGTCTCGGGGGCCTCAACGAGTTTGTCATTCGGGTTCAGCCCGGCCTGGAGATTGGCCAGCCGCTCTATATCCTTCCACTTTATCCGCTCAAATGTAAGAACCCAGGCGTCGTTTTCCATAGCGGCCGAGACATAGCCGGTTCCGGCCAGGCTGGCGCCGGATTTCAGGGCCATACGAACGAACTGTTGGTTGGCGGGGCGCTGTTTCGGCGCTTTTTCAAGGGCGGACGCGCGGCGCGGTTCCGGCAGATTTTGGGCTATGGTTAACGCTTGGTTAAAAGCGTTCAAGTCCGCCGCCGTCAGGCCGTGGGCTTGCAGGGCCTCTGATAAAGAGCTTTCCGCATAAAAAGCTTCGGCGGTTTTTATCGTCAGGGCAAAAACTCCTTCAAACCGGTTTTTACCGGCCTCAACCCATTCGCATTCAAGCTCGTCGATTTCGTACTCAAATGGAAGGTCAAGGTTTTTCTTCAGGGATAGTTCCAGCAAACGCTGGTTCGGGGCGTCGCTTCCGCAGGCGATGACGGGCAAGCCTAACGTGAGGCAGAGCAACAGCATGAGGCCCAGCCTGAAAGGGCGCGCTGTGCAGGCAACGTTTCTCGAAAGGAACCTGGTGGCTAACAATAGTTTGGTGTGCATTCCCATGCCTCCGTGATGAAAGAAGCTTCTGTCGGTTGAGTGAACATTTTCATGGCTGTGCCCACGGCAGAGCGCGGCAAGACAGGCCGGAGTTGCAGCGGCAAGAGCCCGCCGTTTTCAGCAAGCAGTGGAAAAAGGTATATGGCTAAAAGCTGAGAAAGGTTAACAGAGAGAGAGAGAGAGAGAGAGAGAGAAGCAATAAACAGACCAAGACCGGCGATACCAACCGTTCTGGGCTGTCAATTTGGCGATGTGGGCGGAAAAACTCATAGAATCACCGCTGGCACTTATGAAGATTAAACTTTATGATGCAATGGTATCCTGAAATGCAAAATAATGCAAGCGCATTCAGGCGGCGCATTGCGCCATATCAATAAAATCATTGAAAAACTTCCGACAGCACCTGCGGGGCGGCGCCTTCGGTGATTTTGAGGAAGATGTCTTCCAGGTCGCCGTCCTGGCCGGAGCGGGAGCGGAGGTCGTCCTCGGTGCCGATGGCCCGCAGCTGGCCTTTGTAGATTATGCCGATGCGGTGGCAGAGGCGCGAGGCCAGGCTCATGGTGTGGGTGGAGACCAGGATGGCCACGCCCTCTTTTTCGGCCAGGTGGCGGAAGATGTCCACCACCAGCTTGGCGCCGCGAGGGTCGAGGCCCACAATGGGCTCGTCCACCACCAGGATGCGCGGGCGGGGCAGGAGGGCCCCGGCCATGATGAGCCGCTGCTTCATGCCGTGGGAATAATTTTCGATGAGGTCGTCGCGCCAGTCGAAGAGTTCGAAAAGTTCCAGCAGTTTCGGCCCCCGGCTTTTGAGGTCGGCGCGGCTGACGGAATAGAGGTCGGCCAGGAATTCGAAAAATTCCCAGCCGGACAGTTTTTCGTATAAAAAGGGGCGGTCGGGGATGTAGCCCACCAGGCTTTTGGCCTCGCGGGGCTGCGCGGCCAAGTCGCGCCCGCCCAGGATGATGCGCCCGGAACTCGGGGCCAGGGCCCCGGCCACCATGCGGATAGTGGTGGTTTTGCCCGCGCCGTTGGGGCCGAGGAAGCCGAAAATCTCCCCGGCGGCCACGCGCAGGCTGAGGTCGTCCACAGCGGTGTGGCGGTGATAATGTTTCGTTAAATTGATGATCGGTATCATGGCTGGTCGCGCTCCACACGCAGGGATTCCACTGTTTTCAACAACTCTTCGACGTTCCGGCCCTTCAGGAGCCGCTGGAAGGCGGGCGGCGGGGCCAGGGGCACAATGTCCCGCCGGGCCTCGGCCAGGTCATAGGCGCGGGTCATGGAAAAGCCTAAACCCTCTTCGCGCAGGGTGCGGCCATAGCGGTCAATCCAGAGAAACGTCTCCTGCCCGGCCGCGCCGCCCCGCACTTTGAAGACCGGCTCCTCGCGCCCGCTTTCCGGGTCGTACTCGCGGCTTTCCTCCTCCACGCGCAGGCTGGTGGAGACCAGGGTGCGGGTGAAGGGGTCGAGGGTGTCCAGGGCATAGTTGCGCCCGGCGGCCAGGCCCAGGTGGCTCAGGAAGGGGGGGAAGGCCGCCGCCAGGGCCGGGCCCTCGGGGGCGGGCGTCACGGCTTCCTTGCCGAAATCAAGGTATTTGGCGCGTTCGCCCAGCATGGGGCCGAACTCCTTGGCCAGGGCCTCCATCAGCGGGGCGTATTCCCCCAGATTGACGGACACCGACAGAAAATTCCCGGCGGCCTGGCCGGTTTCGACCACGGCCACGCCCCCGGCCTGGATGAGGTAGCGGAAATCCATGAGCGCCAGGGAGGGGGCCAGGTTGACCATCACGGTGGAGTTCACTTCCAGCCGCCGCCCGCCAATGAGCAGTTCCACGGTCGTGCCCTGCATGGCCTGGTATTCGCCGCCGGGCTGCCGCCGCAAACTTTTGTAGACCCAGCCCACCTTCTGCTCGCCGAAGTAGAGGCCGAAATTGTCGGTAAAATCGGGCAAAAAGGCGGCTTCGATTTTCTCCGGCACGGGCCAGGAGCGGCTCTCAAGCCACCACCAGCCCATGAGAGCCACCCAAATCGCCAGTATGGAAAATTTGATGACGTGCTTTTTCATGGGTTGATAGTAGCACTCCGTCCGTCTGCGGGCAACCCCGATTTTTCCCGTTGATGTGAACAGGTCATTGCGCTTCCAGCTTTGATTTGGCGGCAATGGCTTCATCCATAACCTTTTTCGCCGAATCAGTATCAATGTTCTGATAGCGCTCAATCACACGGTCATACAGAACCGATTTCTCGGGCACTTCGTCAACCAGCTTCGCTCTTTCCTGCAAAATATCATCGACGGGAAATCCAAAAGGCAGACTATCAAGAACTGGAATCATTTCAAAAAGCAACGCGTCGTAGAGTCTGATTTTCTCTTCCCGGTCGTCAATGAGCTTTGCCTTTTCGAACATGGCCATAGCGGTCGGCTCCCAGTCTTCTTTGTTATTGCTGCTCCGGCCCCTGGAGAGAACTTCGTCATATATACTCATTTTGGCCGCTTTGTCGTCAATTGTAGGGGTTTTGAACAGCATTAAGCTGGATATCCAGGCCCGTCTTTCCGATTCGCTGCCTTCGCTGCTTTTGGCGACCATCTCAATAAGCTCATCGAACAGCTTGATTTCCTCTGCCGGGTCATCAATGAACTGTAACTTTTCAAACATAGCGCCGGTAGCTGCGCCCGACACTTGCTGGTCTTTGCTGTTTCGGCCCCTGGCGATAATTTCATCATACACGCGGACTTTTTCAGCCGGAGTTTTGAACAGCCAGACTTTGCTTTCCAGGAGCCGTATAGCCTCCAGGTCATTTTTTGCCTGGGCCACCGCTTCGTCAAATTGCCGGGCGACGGCGGCAATGTCGCCGCTGTGTTCGGCCAGCGCGGCCACCGACTTGCGGGCCAGAAGGATGACTTGCGGAGTATCCACTTGGGCGCATTTTTTCACCACGGCCAGCCATTGCGCCAGCTTGGCGTCGCGGTCGGTCAGGTGGTCGGCCTTCTGATACATAGCCCCGACGACCAGATTTTGTACACGTTTGCTGTCGCTGGCCTGGTGCGCGGCGATGAGTTCGTCACAGCCCGCCAGCCACTCCTGATCGTTCTTTATCAACCGCAACCGCCTGTTGCGGGCCATCGCCACTGATTCCTCAGTCAGATTGTCCGCAATGATTTTGTCGTATGTTCTCAGCGGCAGAACCGGGTCATTCGTCAACTCCGCCTTTTTTTCAAGCGCATTGGCGAGGTGATAATGCTGCGTTCTCTGCGGTGTTTTAAGACAGCTATCAATAACAATATTGCAGAGCCGAAGCTGCTCATTTTTATCGTCAATCAGCTCCACCTTGTCCATAGCGGCGCCGAGAGCCCAGCTAAAAATGGAATCATCGGCGGAGGGCAGAAAACGGGCAAGCATAGCGTCATACAGAGCGATTTTCTCCGCCGGGTCTTCCGTCACCTCGGCCTTTTCGTTCATCAGCCAAGCCGTCAGGGAGTCGCTGAGTTGCCCGTCGTGCTGTTTCAAATAATCGTCATATACGCGGACTTTTTCAGCGGGACTGTCGGCTTTCCGGGCTTTGCGGCGCAATGTTTCCTGCGTAACAAACTCTTTTTTCATGGCCGCGTCTTCGTCAACCTGCCGGGAAACAGAAGCGGCCTCGCCGTTGTCCCCGGCCCAGGCTGTTCCCGCCAGCGCGGCCAGTAGCACCAGCGCGTAGAGCATGAAGCGGACGCGCTTCGACATGAATTTCACCCAAACCTTCTCCGCCGTCTCGTTCATAATTGGCCCTCCCGCCAAAAGTATAACCGCGCCCGGCACCCGGCCTTAGAAAAATCCCTAATAATTCCACAGATATTTCAGGGGGTGCGGGCAGGTAACGAATATGTTTTGCGGGTATCATAGCATAAAACCGGGCCGCAATCTTTAAAAACAACGCAATCCAGGTGAAAAAAGCCGCTGCCCGGACTGCTCGCTAACAGCCTCGCAGGGCAACAGCATTTGGAGTTCTGGTATAACGCCCCCTCCACGTGCCGTCATTCCGGCGAAGGCCGGTATCCATGCCTTTCGTGGGGCCGCCGACCAAGCCTGATGTCATTTCACGCCGCAAAATTCGCCTCGCAATCGCTCTGTATTTTTTTTGCATAAAATGGTATACTGCTGAATTGGAATATTTTGCGCTGCGGCACGGCGGCGGGATATTCCCAGCCCGATGCTCTGTAGACTGCCATGCAGAAAGGTATTCATATTTTGGAAGAGAGCTTGCCGGTAGAGCCCCGAACTTGTTTTCTGGGGCTCGATGTTGGTTCCATAAGCATAAAAGCGGTGCTGCTCGACAGCGGGGGCGCGTTGCTCCACCAGGCCTATGTGCGCCACTTCGGCCGCCCCTTCGCGGCGGTGGAGCGGGCCCTGGCCGAGCTTAAGCAACGCTTCCCGGCGGATTATATCCAGGCCCCGGTGGTCACCGGCTCGGGAGCCGCCGAACTGGCCGGGCTCCTGAAGGGCGAAGCTGTGGGCGAAATCATGGCCCTCACCTTAGCCGCCGGGAACTACTCGCGCACCCCCGCCAGCCTGGTGGACATCGGCGGCGAAGACACCAAAGTGCTCTGGTTCGGGCAGGAGGACGGCAAACTCACCCTGGCCGATTTCGCCATGAACGCCATGTGCGCCGCAGGCACCGGCTCCTTCCTCGACCAGCAGGCCCACCGCCTGGGCTACAGCGTGGAGGAATTCGGGCAGCTGGCCCTCAAAAGCGCCGTCCCGCCCCGGGTGGCCGGGCGGTGCAGCGTTTTTGCCAAGAGCGACATGATCCACCTCCAGCAGTCGGCCACGCCGGATTACGAGATTATCTACGGCCTGTGCCTGGCCATGGCCCGCAGCATTAAAAGCGGCCTGGCCAAAGGGAAATCACTGCCCGCGCCCGTGCTCTTCACCGGCGGCGTGGCCGCCAACCCCGGTTTGGTGCGGGCCCTGGCCGAGGTTATGGGCCTGGCCGAAGACGAATTGATTATCCCCGGCAGCCACTTTGTTTTCGGCGCGCTGGGCGCGGCCTGCTGCGCCCTGGAAACCGCCGCCGCCCGCCTTCGCCCGGAACTGAGCCTCGAAGCCCTGCGGGCCTTCCTGGGCCAGGGCCACAAGCCCCCCGAACGCCTGCCCCAGCTGAAACGCCCGCGCCGCCGCCCCATTGCCACCACCTTCGAATGGCGGCTGGTCATGGGCAAGCTGCCCGTATATATCGGGGTAGACGTGGGCTCGGTGAGCACCAACATCGCCCTGGTCTCTGAGGACGGCAAGCTCGTCTCCCGCCAATACCTGCCCACAGCCGGGCGGCCCCTGGAGGCCATCGCCAAGGGTTTCGCGGCCATCCCCGGCATTGTCAAGGAAAAGGCGGAAATTCTGGGGGTCTGCACCACCGGCTCCGGCCGCTACCTCAGCGCCGACTACCTGGGCGCGGACATGACCGTCAACGAAATCACCGCCCAAGCCACCGCCGCCGTGGCCATCGACCCGGAAGTGGACACCATCTTTGAAATCGGCGGGCAGGATTCCAAATACATCGCTCTGTCCGACGGGGTTATCGTCGATTTCATGATGAACAAGGCCTGCGCCGCGGGCACCGGCTCCTTTTTGGAAGAACAGGCCGAAAAGCTGGGGCTGAAAATCGTGGGGGAATTCGGCGAAGCGGCCCTGGCCAGCCAGAGCCCGGTGGCCCTGGGGGAACGCTGCACGGTTTTTATGGAATCCGACCTGGTGCACCACCAGCAGAAGGGCGTGAACCACCGCGACCTCACCGCCGGGCTGTGCTACGGCATTGTGGCCAACTACCTGGGCCGGGTGGTGGAGACCCGCCCGGTGGGCGAACGCATCTTTTTCCAGGGCGGCACCAGCTTCAACCAGGGGGTGGCGGCGGCGTTTGAAGCCCGCTTGGGGCGGCCCGTCACCGTGCCCGACAATGCCGACGTCACCGGGGCCATGGGCGCGGCCTTAATTGCCCGCGACCGGCGCGACTGGGCCGAGAGCCGCTTTGTGGGCTTTGACCTCTCCACCCGCCCCTATGACATTGAAAGCTTTGAGTGCAAAGCCTGCGACAACCGCTGCGAAATCCGCAAAGTGACCGTGGCCGGGGGCGAGCCCTTTTTCTACGGCAGCCGCTGCGGCGTGAAATACGAAGAAAACGCCGGGCGGAAGAAAACCCCGCCCAAGTGGCCCGACCTTTTTGAATACAGGGCCGATTTGGCTTTCAATCCCCCGGAAGCCCAGGAGATTCTGGCGCGGGACAAGGGCCGGGTTCGCAAGAAAATCGGCATGATCCGCAGCATGTTCTTCAGCGAAACCGGCCCCTTCTGGGCGGTTTTCTGGGCCTCGCTGGGCTTTGAGCCGCTGTGGTCAAGCCCCACCAACAAAGGCATTATCCACCGGGGCTGCGAGCGGGTGGGCAGCGAGTTCTGCTTCCCCATCAAGGCCGCCCACGGGCATTTGCTGGACTTGGCCGAGAAGAACCCCGACTATATTTTCCTGCCCTCCCTGGTGAACATGCCCTGCGGCGATCTTCAGGAAGGGGAGGAGCGCCGCACCCCGGACAGCGCGGCCTGCCCCTATGTGCAATCCCTGGCCTACACCGCCCCGGCGGCGCTGGGGGCCTCGGTCAAGGTTCCCTACCTCACCGGGCCGGTCTTCTTCGGCGAAGGCGAAAAGGTGCTGGCCGATTCCCTGGCCAAAATCGCGGGGCCTTTGGGGCTCTCCCGCCGGGCCATCCGGGCGGCCATGGAGGCCGGGCTGAAGGCCCAATCCGCTTTCGGCCAAAGGCTCACGGATAAGGGCCGCGAGATGCTGGAGCGGCTTGGGCCGGACGACAAGGCCATGGTGGTGGTGGCCCGGCCCTACAACGGCTTTGACCCGGGCCTCAATCTGCGGCTGAACCAAAAGCTGGCCGACTTGGGCATTATGGGCCTGCCGATGGATTTTTTGCCGCTGGACGCCAACAGCGGCGAGGCCGCCTCCCACTACTGGCGCTACGGCCAAAAAATCACCGCCGCCGCCGACCTCATCGCCCGGGATTCCCGCCTCGAGGCCCTGTATCTCTCCAACTTCGGCTGCGGGCCGGATTCCTTCATCATCCACTTCTTCAAGCACCAGCTGGGCGGCAAGCCCTTTCTGGAAATCGAAATCGACGAGCATTCCTCCGACGTGGGCGCGGTCACCCGCCTGGAGGCTTTTCTGGATTCCCTGGCCGCCCGGAAAGCCCGGGGCAAGGAGTTTGCCCGGCGCAGAGAAATCGCCCCGCTGTCCGTCATCAAAGCCCCGCAGCCGCACAAAACCGTGTATCTGCCGCCCATGTGCGACCATGTGATGGGGGCCGCCGCCGCCCTCCGCAGCGTGGGCGTCAACGCCGTGGCCCTGCCGCCCTCGGATAGGGAGACCGTAGAACTGGGGCGGGCCCAGACCTCCGGCAAGGAATGCTATCCCCTGATTCTGACGGTGGGGGATTTTGTGAAGCTGACCCGGCGGTCGGGTTTTGACCCGTCCCGCAGTTCCTTTTTCATGCCGTCCTCCAACGGCCCCTGCCGCTTCGGGCAGTATGGCCGCTATGTGCGGCTGGTGATGCGGCGGCTGGGGCTGGAAGATTTGGACGTGGTGTCCATCGACCAGACCGGCGGCATGTACCAGGCCCTGGACGCGGTGGGCGACGCCCAGGGCGAGGAGAGCCTCAGCCGCCGCTTCTGGCGGGCCCTGACTGCCGTGGATTTATTGCAAAAAGCCCTGTGGCAGACCCGCCCCCGCGAATCCACCGCCGGGGCGGCCGACGCGGCCTACAAGGCGGCCCTCTCTGATTTGGTGCTGACCATCGACAGCAATGGCGATTTGATCAGCCTCATGAAAGCGGCCCGCGACCGCTTCGAACTGGCCACCGACCGGGCCGTGCCACCGGGGGCCAAGCCGAAAGTGGGGCTGGTGGGGGAAATTTACGTCCGCCACAACACCTTCGCCAATGAGGACATCATCCGCCGCCTGGAGGCCCTGGGGGCCGAAGTTTCCGCCCCGCCGTTCAGCGAGTGGATTTTCTACACCGGCCTGGTCAACGCCATGCGGGCCTGGCGCGGCGGCGACCGGCGCAAATGGTTCATGGCCAAGGCCATTGGCTGGGTTCAGGCCCGCGAGCTGAAAAAACTGGCCGCCCCCTGGCGGGGTTTTTTCCACCAGGGCGCGGTAGACCCGCCGGTGAAAGGCGTGGTCAATTATGGGGAAAAGTTCCTGCACCGTAGTTTTCAGGGGGAAGCCATCCTTTCGTTAGGCAAGGGGATGGAGTTTTTCCGCCACCGGGCTTCCGGCCTGGTCAACATTATGCCCTTCACCTGTATGCCCGGCATGGTGGTGGGGGGGCTGACCCAAGAGTTTCGAGAGGCCTGCTCAGGTATGCCCTCATTGAATTTGTCCTTTGACGGCCAAAGCCAGACCAACACCCAGGCCCGCCTGGAAGCCTTCATGTATCAGGTGAAGACTTTTCAGGACAGGCACTGGGGCGGGCGAGGCCGCCGGGGACAGTAAATCCGGGGGGCCTTTCGGTTCCCCCTTACCAAATTTCAGGAGTTTATGTGAAAATCCTTATCAACGCCATTGACACCGAAGAGTGCCGGGTGGCCATGCTCGACGAGGGCGGACATCTCGCGGAATACTACACCGATTCCAGCCTGCGCGAACTGAGCCTGGGCAACATTTACAAGGGCGTCATCCAGAACATCGAGCCCAGCCTCCAGGCCGTTTTCGTCAACTACGGCAACGACCGCAACGGCTTCCTCCAAATCGGCGACATCCACCCCGAGTATTATTCCGAAGAGCCCAGCTCCCGCAACGGCATTGACCTGAAAAAGATGCTGAAAAAAGGCCAGTCCGTGCTGGTGCAGGTGCAGAAAGAACCCTCGGAGATCAAGGGCGCGGCCCTCACCACCTACATTTCCCTGGCCGGGCGCTTCGTGGTTTTGACTCCGGGCCGCGACCACGTGGGGGTCAGCCGCAAAATCGAGAACGAAAAGGAGCGCAACCGCCTCCGCAAAATTTCCGACAGCCTTCCGGTGCCCGAGGGCTGCGGCTACATCGTCCGCACCGTGGCCGAGGGCCACAGCGGCCAGGAACTGGCCTCAGACCTCTACCAGGTCTTCAACCTCTGGGAAGACATCCGCGCCCAGGGCCGGGAAGCCGCCGCGCCCTCCCTCATCTACCGCGAGCAGGACTTGGCCGTGAAAATCCTGCGCGACCACATGACCCCGGCGGTCAAGGAAATTTTGGTGGACGACCCCGCCACCTTCCACAAAGTGCGCGACTACGTGCGGGCCATCGCCCCGGAACAGGCCAAAGTGGTGCGCCTCCACAAAGAAAAGCGCCCCATTTTCGCCCGCCACCAGCTTGAAGAGCAACTGGAAACCATCTACCACGAGCGGGTGAAGCTGAAAAGCGGCGGCTCCATTGTCATCACCCCCACCGAGGCCCTGGTGTCCATTGACGTGAACTCCGGCCGGGGGGCCCAGGGCGGCAGTCTGGAAGACACCGCCCTCCAGACCAACCTGGAAGCGGCCGAGGAAGTGGCCCGCCAGCTTCGCCTGCGCGATTTGGGCGGCCTGGTGGTGGTGGACTTCATCGATATGCGCGAGGAAAAGCACCGCCGCGCCGTGGAGCAGCGCATCCGCGAAGCCACCAAAAGCGACAAGGCCAAGACCGATTTCGGCCACATCTCCAAGTTCGGCCTTTTGGAACTGTCCCGCCAGCGGCTCCGGCCCTCCATTGAAATGGGCAATTTCGTCACCTGCCCGGCCTGCCAGGGCCGGGGCATTGTGAAAACCCCGGAAAACGCCTCCCTGGGCGTGCTGCGCCAGGTGGCCCACGCCATGGCCAAGGGCGGCCTCTCCGAAGTGCGCGTGCGCCTGAACCCGGACGCGGCCCACTATCTGTTGAACTACAAACGCTCCGAACTCAGCCGCCTGGAAGAGCGCCACAAGAGCGCCGTGGTCATCTGCGGCGAGGCCTCCTTCCCCCCCGGCAAATGGGAGGTGGAGCAGGTGAAGCGCGGCGCGGAAAGCGAAGCCATCAAACCCGGCGAAGTGCTGGGCGACAACGGCTCCCGCAATGGCCGCCGCCGCGGCCAGGCCGAGGAAAACGCTTTTGAGGAAATGATTGACCCCACGCCGCCGCCCGCAGCCGAGAATTGCAGCGCTGCCGAGGCGGATTGCAGCGATGACGCCGCTGTCTGACATGCGGCGATGGGGGGGGGCGGCCCTGCTGCTGCTGGCTTTGGCCGTGGGCACAGGCTGCCCGGCCAAACCGGCCCGGCTGGCCGACCCCACCGCGCCGCCCTCCGGCTATCAGCGGCAGATTATGCTGGTGGTGGAAACGCCGAACTTCAAGCCCGTGGCCGGGGCCGAGGTGAGCATTGAAACCGAAGCCCCCACCCGGCTTATCAGCCCGGAGAACGGGCGCGGCCGCACCGATGCCCGGGGGGGGCTGCTGATGGTTTTCGAGCCCCTCCCGCATTACGATGAAGCCGTGCTGGCGGGCGGCGACGTGCTGGCCGATTTCCCCATTCAGGCCCGCGTCACTGTGCGGCGGGGCCAACAGATGCTGGCCGACCGGGTGCTCAGTGACCGGGAAACCTTTGCCCGCTATGCCGACCCCCTCTACCAGGCCCTGAACCGCGACCCGGAAGCCGGGGTGAGTTATTACAATATAATACTGCCGTAAGGGGGGTGTTATGATGAGCCGGGTCATTGACGTTCACGTGCATTTGACGCCGCCGGAAATCGCCGGGAACCGGGAACGCTTCCTGGCCGGGGAGGGGGCCTGGGCCCAGATTTACCGCGACCCCAAGGCCCGGATGGCCACCACGGACGACCTCTTGGCCGCCATGGACGGCGAAGGCGTGGACGTGTCGCTGGTCATGGGCTTCCCCTGGTCAAACGAGGATACGGCCAAGCGGCACAACGAGTGGCTTCTGGAACAGGCCGCCCGCCACCCCAGCCGCCTGAAACCCCTGGCCGCCTTCGACGCGCTGGCCCCCTGGGCCCCGCGCCACGCCGAGTCCATGCTCCGGGCGGGCATGGCCGGCCTGGGCGAACTGGCCCTCTATGACCGGGGCTTCGGCCCGGCGGAACTGGAGGCCCTGGGCGCGCTGGGCGAACTCTGCGGGCGGGAAAACCGGCTCTTCCTCATGCACGTTAACGAGCCCATCGGCCACCAATACCCCGGCAAAGCGCCGCTGGAAATCGGCCAAATCCACGCGCTGGCACAGGGCTGCCAAAACGTGAAACTCATCCTGGCCCACTTCGGCGGCGGCCTCCCGTTTTTCGCGGCCCTGAAAAAGGAAGTGAAGAATTACTTCCACAACATTTTTTTCGACACCGCCGCCATGCCCTTCCTCTTCGACCCGGCGGCCTTGCCGATGGCCCTTAAAATTCTTGGCCCCGAACATTTTCTGCTGGGCACGGATTTCCCGCTGCTCAAAACCTCCCGCTACCGCAAATATTTCGCCGAGGCGGGCCTGGCCCCCGAGATCATCGCCCAAATCATGGGCAGCAACGCTGAAAAATTACTGGAAATGTGATGAAGACCAACGCCCTCAACTGGCTTAACCTGACTATTCACCACCCCCCGGTCGCCGCCGAAGCCGCCGGGGCTCTTCTTTTCGGCGAGGGGGCCCAGGGCGTGTGGGAAGACCAGCCCGACAGCCGGGGCCGCACCGTCACCCGCAGCGGCTTTGACCCCGCCGAGCGGGCCCGCTTGGAAAAAGCCGTGCCGGGCATTATCGCCACCCTGGCCGACTCCTTCGGCCTTGACCCGGCCGACTTCGAATGGTCGCTGACCTTGGAGGAAAATCACGACTGGGCCGAAAAGTGGAAAGAAGGCCTCGCCCCCGTGGTGGTTGACGGCCGCCTGGCCCTGGCCCCCACCTGGTGGCCGGTGGACGATTTGCCCGCAGCTGGGCGCGTGCTGCGGCTGGATCCCGGCCTGGCCTTCGGCAGCGGGCACCACGCCACCACCTTCCTCTGCCTGCAATTCATCAGTGAACTGGCCCCCCAGGCCCGCCGCATCCTCGACGTGGGAGCCGGGAGCGGCGTCCTCTCCCTAGCCGCCGCCGCCCTCAGCCCCGCCGCTGAAGTCGTCGGCGTGGACAACGACCCGGACACCATCGAAGTGGCCCAGGACAATGCCGCCGCCAACGCCCTGGCCGACCGCGCGAATTTCAGCGCCCGGAATTTGGGCGAACTGCCCGGCGACTTCGACCTCATCGTGGCCAACATCACTCTCGGCCCCCTGACGACGCTGGCCGCCCCCATCTCGGCCCTGGCCCCGCAGGGCGGCCGCCTGGTGCTGTCCGGCCTTCTGGAAACCCAGGCGGCGGAAGCCCAGGCCGTGTATGAACAACAGGGCTGGACGGCGTCCCGCCGCCTGATCCGCGATGAATGGGCGGCGCTCATGCTGGAGAAAGTGTGAGAAAAATACGCCTGGCCTGGGCCGTGGACACGCCCCCGGCCCTGCCCGGCGCGGAGATTTTTCTAGCCGCCGACCAGGCCCGCCACGGCGCGCTGGTGCTGCGCCTCACCCCCGGCGAGCCCATTGAATTGGTGGGCCCGGCGGGGCTGGCCCCGGCCCGCGTCAGCCTGGTTGAGAAAAGCCCGCCCCGCCTGGCGGCCGCCCTCACCGGCCCCTGGGCGCAGGCCGCCGCACGCGGCCCCCGCCTGGCCCTGGCCCTCATTCAGAGCCAACGCTTCGACTGGGCCGTGGAAAAGTCCGTGGAATTGGGGGCCTCGGCCCTGATTCCCCTGATAACCGAGCGGGTCAAGTCCGGCGAGGCCCGCCCCGGAGCGGCCAAGCAAGACCGCTGGAAACGACTGGCCGAGGAAGCCCGCAAACAATGCGGACGCGCCTCGGCCCTTGATATTTCGCCGGTAACATCGCTATCTGAATTAACGGCCCAGGCTGAGAATCAGCCCGGCCTGTTCCTCAGCCCCACCGGCCCCAGCGGCCCGCCGCCGGAAACGGCTGACGCGCCCATTTTAGTAGTAGGCCCCGAAGGCGGCCTCACCCCCGCCGAAGAATCCGCCCTGACCCAGGCGGGCTTCCTCCCCTGGAGCCTCGGCCCCACCATCCTCCGCGCCGAAACCGCCGCCCTGGCCGCTTTGGCGGTTATGATGGCTCGCCCCGCCTGATTTTTTTTAACCTTATTTTTTACCCGCCCCGGTCAAGGTCGCCAGAACGGCTTCAATCTGTCGCCGACGCTCGGCGGCGGTCGGTTCTTCCCGGCCCGCCAATCCGGCCAGGGCTTGCTGATATAAGGTGATGGCCGTGTCCGTCCGCCCGGCCTGGGCGTTGACGCGGGCCGCGTAGAGGAGCGCGCCGGACTGGTTCAGGGCCCGCTCGGCTTCATTGCGGCCGGGCGGGTCGGCGGCCTGGGCGGTCAACTCAGCGGTCAGTTCCCCCACCCGGCCGGATTCCTCCAAGCCCTTTAATTTCAAGCTGTAATAGCGCATGTACGGCTGGCTGACCGGGCCGAAACGCCCGGCGGCCTCTGCCAGCACGGGGGCCAGGCGGGCCTGGAATTCGTCCGGGCGGCCCAGGCTGGCCAGGGCGGCCAGCTCCAGCCGCAAAAGGTCGGCTTCGGGCAGGGCCGTTTTTTCCGGCGGCGCGGTTCCGGCGGCTTTCCGGGAACCGGCGGCCAGGCCGGAATCTGCCTGAGCCAGGACGTCCCGCAGTTCCCGCTGGGCAGCGGCATCGGGGGCCTGCTTTAAGAGGGCCTCCGCGACGCCCTTGGCCCGGCGGTAATAGGCGTCGCGCTCGACGCTCCGGTTCATGCCCCCGACCAGGGCGGCCAGGCGCAGATAGATGTGGCCCGCCGCCGGGTACTGG
>JAITVE010000259.1 GCA_031285975.1 Candidatus Adiutrix sp.
TGTTTTTATGCCCAAATCCGCCCCGCGTTTGAAGGTGGAATCCACCGCCCGCCTGGGCGGCTCGTGGGTGGAGATTCACCAGGTGGGCGACAATTTTGACCAGGCATCCGCCGCTGCCCACGATTTTTGCATGAGCAGCGGGGCCCTGTATGTGCCGCCTTATGACGACCCTTTGGTCATGGCAGGGCAGGGGGTTCTGGGTGATGAACTGATGGTCAATTCCCCCCGGCCGGACATTGTGTTTGTGCAGATAGGCGGCGGCGGCATGGCCGCCGGGGTGGCCACGGCCATAAAAACCTATGACCCCGATGTTAAGATAATCGGGGTGGAGGAGGCGGGTCAGGCCAGTATGAAAGCCGCCTTTGCGGCCGGGGAGCCGGTCACCTTAAGCCATGTGGATGTTTTTTGCGACGGCACGGCCGTGAAAAGGGCCGGACAATTGCCCTTTGAGATTTTGCGCGGCCAGTTGGATGATTTGCTGACCGTGACGGTGAACGAAGTTTCATCGGCCATTCAAAAACTATGGCAGGTGGCCAGGGTGTTAGGCGAGCCCTCGGGGGCCCTGGGGCTGGCGGCGGCCCGCAAAATGGGCGATAAACTGCGCGGCCTGAAGGTCGGCATCATCCTCTCCGGTGCCAATCTGGATTTCCGCCAGTTGGCCCAGATATCCCGTCAGGCCGCCGGGGCCAAGGAATCCAAACCCTATTACCGCATCCGCCTGGATGAGCGGCCGGGGGCCACTTTGGCTCTTTTAAAAACCGTGGCCCCGCTGGGCCTGAACATCAATTACCTGATGTGCGGGCAGAACGACCGCACCACCGCCTATCAAATTTTTGGTTTCGACGGCCCGCGCCATAAGGCGGAAAAGCTGGAAGGCCTTTTGGCCGCCGCCGGCTATGATTTCCAGAACGTGTCCGACCGCGAGGATTTAAGCTTCCGGGTGGCCCCTTTTCAGCCGCATCTCTTCAAGCGCCCCTTCGGGGCCATTTTGCATTTCCCGGAACGGGCCGGGGCGCTGATGGAGTTTTTGGAGCGCATAGCCGCCTGGGCCACCATATCCTATTTCAACTATATCCACACCGGCGAGCAGGTGGGGCGGGCCATGGTGGTGGTCTCCTTTGAATCTGATGACAACAGGGCCAAGTTTTTGGCCGATCTGGAAAAAAACGGGCCCCACTTTACCGCCCTGGCCATTGATCCCATGGAAGCGTTGGGGGTGAGCGCCTGGTGAACCGCGTACCCGATACCGAACTGAACATTTGGGAGCATTCCAGCACCGCCCGGAACCTGTATATCCACCGGGCCCACGGTCATGATGAGATGGATGCCGCCGCCCAGTGCGCCGCTATTCTGGGCCCCTACATAACAGGCGCTGAAAATCCCCCGCGTTTGCTGGATGTGGGCTGCGGCAGCGGCTATTTGTGGCACTCGTTTAAAAAACGGAACCTGGCTGTGGAATATTACGGGCTGGATTACAGCCCCTCATATATCGAAATCGCCCGTTCGCTGCTGCCGCAATACGGGGTGCCCGCTGAACGGCTGATCTGCGGGCGTGTGGAGGACTTGCGGGGGCAGAGTTTTGATCTGGCGGCCATGCTGAACACCCTGACCTTTTGCCCGGATTTTCGTGAGCCGCTGGACCGTTTGGCGGGCACCGGGGCACGGGTGCTTGTCCTGCGCGACAATTTTGGGCCGGAAACCGTGATACGGTGGGAGACAGACGGCTATCTGGACGATGGCTATAACCATTTGAAAGCCTATTGGAACCGCTGGGGGATGGCTGAAGTGGAGAATTTTCTGCGGGAATACGGCTACCGGAGCGAGTGGATCACCGATAAACGGGTGCAGGGCGCGGTGGAGATGGTGGTGGATAAGCCATATTATTGGTCCTGGCTGCTGGCGGTGAAAGGCTGAGGCCGGCTGGGGCTCAATGTTTGGCACAATTCCCAATGATTGCCCTGAAAACACAAAACCTTTTCATTAAACCCTTGACCCCAAAAGCTCTTCGGGTTACAATACCAAAAGCATTATTTCCAGCATACAAACCCCGAGCAGTTCGGGGTTCAATTTTGACTGGGCGATCTTCATAAGACCCTCGGTTCACAGGTACCATAAATGAAATCACTTATCAGAAAGATATTCGGCACGGCCAACGACCGCGAAATTAAGCGCTACAGTGAAACGGTGGACAGAATCAACCTTCTGGAACCCAAAATGCGCGCCCTGTCTGACGTGGCCCTGGCCGGGCAGACCGAACACTTCAAAGAACGTCTGGCTAAAGGCGAACCCCTGAACGACATATTGCCCGAAGCTTTCGCCACCGTGCGCGAGGCCGGGGCTAGGGTGCTGGGCCAGCGCCATTTTGACGTGCAGCTGATGGGCGGTCTGGCCCTCCACGAAGGTAAAATCGCCGAAATGAAAACCGGCGAGGGCAAAACGCTTTCCGCCACGTTGCCCGTCTACACCAATGCCCTGACCGGGCGCGGCGTTCATGTGGTGACGGTCAACGACTATCTGGCCCGCCGCGACGCGGCCTGGATGGGCCAGCTCTACAATTTCCTGGGCCTTTCGGTGGGCACCATCCTGCACGGCCTCTCCGACCGCGAACGCCGCGAAAGTTACCTGGCCGACGTCACCTACGGCACCAACAACGAATTCGGCTTCGATTATCTGCGCGACAACATGAAATTCCGCCTGGAAGATTACGTTCAGCGCGAATTCCACTTCGCCATAGTCGACGAAGTAGATTCCATTTTGATTGACGAGGCCCGCACGCCGCTGATAATCTCCGGCCCGGCGGAAAAACCCACCGAGCTCTACCTGCGTACCGATAAAGCCATTCCGCACCTGGAAAGAGACGCCGATTACGTGGTGGATGAAAAGGCCCGCTCGGCTAACCTCACCGAACCCGGCATCACCAACGCTGAAAAAATTCTGGGCGTGAAAAACCTTTACGACCCGGCCAATATCGAACTGCTCCACCACCTCGGCCAGGCCCTGAAAGCCCACACACTGTTCAAGCGTGACCGCGATTATCTGATCAGCCAGGATCACAAGGTGGTGATTGTCGATGAATTCACGGGCCGCCCCATGCCGGGCCGCCGCTATTCCGACGGCCTCCACCAGGCTTTGGAAGCCAAGGAACGGGTGAAGATTGAAAGCGAAAGCCAGACACTGGCTTCCATCACCTTTCAGAACTTTTTCCGCATGTATGAAAAACTGGCGGGCATGACCGGCACGGCTGACACCGAAGCCGCAGAATTCGCCAAAATTTATAACCTGGAAGTGGTGGTCGTCCCCACCCACCGCCGGATGATCCGCAATGACCATGCCGATGTCATCTACCGCACCACCCGCGAAAAATA
>JAITVE010000410.1 GCA_031285975.1 Candidatus Adiutrix sp.
TCTATAAAGACGGTTGGCGCGACCTCAAAAAGTTGGACCTGAACATGAACGTTCTGATGTCCCTGGCCGTTACCGGGGCCCTGTTGATCGGCCAGTGGCCGGAGGCGGCCATGGTCATGGTGCTGTTCAACCTCTCGGAAGCCGTTGAGGCGCGCAGCCTTTACCGGGCGCGGGCGGCCATCAGCGGCCTGTTGCGCCTGAGCCCGGAAACGGCCACCGCGCGGCAGGACGACGGCAGTTGGGCCGAGACCCCCGCCGACCAGGTGGCCGTGGGCCAGCGGGTGCGGGTGCGGCCCGGCGAGCGGGTGAGCCTGGACGGCCGCGTGGCGGCCGGGGCCTCAACGGTGAACCAATCCCCCATCACCGGCGAAAGCCGCCCGGTGGAAAAAACAGTGGGGGACATGGTGTTCGCGGGCAGCATCAATGAGTCAGGCTCCTTTGAATTCACGGTGACCGCCGCGCGGGGCGATTCCACCCTGGCCCGCGTCGTCCGCGCCGTGGAGGAAGCCCAGGCCCGCCGCGCCCCCATCGAGCGCTTTGTAGACCGCTTCGCCCGCGTGTACACGCCCGCCATCCTGGCGCTGGCCATTATGACCGCCGTGCTGCCGCCGCTGGCGCTCGGCGGGCAGTGGCTCGCCTGGACGTACAAGGCCCTGGTGCTCTTGATGGTGGCCTGCCCCTGCGCCCTGGTCATCTCCACCCCGGTGACCATTGTGGGCGGGCTGACGGCGGCCGCCCGGCGGGGCGTGCTCATCAAGGGCGGGGCCTTTTTGGAGACGGGCCGGAAGCTCACCTGGCTGGCCCTGGACAAAACCGGCACCCTCACCACCGGCCGCCCGGAGCTGGCGGCCTTCCAGCCTTGGGGCCAGGCCGACCCCGAACGCAGCCGACGGCTGGCGGCCAGTTTGGCGGCCCGCTCCGACCACCCGGTCTCCAAAGCCATTGCCGCAGCGGCCGTCAAAGAAAATGTGCCGCTTCTGGACGTGGAGCAGTTCGCGGCCCGGCCCGGCCTGGGCGTCAGCGGGCGCGTGGGCGGCGAGGACGTGCACCTGGGCAACCGCCGCCTGATGCACAGCCGGGGTGTTTGTTCGCCGGAATTGGAAAAATGCCTGGACGGTTATGAGGCGCGGGGGCACAGCGTGGTGGGCCTGATGGACGGCGGCGGGGTGCTGGCCCTGTTTGCCGTGGCCGATGGCCTGAAGGCCAACAGCCGGGAAGCCGTGGCGGACTTGAAAGCCCTGGGGATAAAAACCGTGATGCTCAGCGGCGACAACGGGAGCGTGGCCCGGCAGGCGGCCGCAGCCTCAGGCGTGGACAGCTTTCGCGCCGAACTGCTGCCGCAGGACAAGGCGGGCATTATTGCGGAACTGCAACAGGAAGGGCCCGTGGGCAGGGTGGGCGACGGCATTAACGACGCCCCGGCCCGGGCCCAGGCCGACGTCGGTTTCGCCATGGGCGCGGCCGGGACGGACACGGCCATTGAGACCGCCGACGTGGCCCTGATGGACGACGATCTGCAAAAGCTGCCGGACTTCATCCGCCTCTCCCGCGCCACCCACCGCCTTTTGCGGCAGAACATCAGCCTGGCCCTGGGCATCAAGGCCGCCTTCCTCGCCCTCACCTTCCTGGGGCGCACCACCATGTGGATGGCCGTCTTCGCCGACATGGGGGTCAGCCTGCTGGTAGTGGCCAACGGTTTGCGGATGCTGCGGAAATAGCCCCCAATGCGCAAAAGCCTTCCGCGCCTGACACATATCAGGCTCGAAAGGCTTTTACCTATGCCGTAAAAACCGGGGGCTCTTACAGGGTCAAGTCCATGCCGCCGAAATCTTCAGCGGCCAGAATGCGGTCGATATCCAGCAGAATTTTCACGCCCTTGCCGATTTTGGCCATGCCGAGGATGTATTCGGTATTCAGCTGGGAGCCGAAGGTGGGGGTGTCCTCAACTTCGTCGCCTTTGATGTTGACCACTTCGGAGACGAAGTCCACCACAATGCCGATGCGGATGAAGGTTTCGACCGGGCCTTGCACGTCCACCACGATGATGCTGGTGCGTTCGGTGTAGTCCAGTTCCTCCATGCCGAATTTCAGCCGCAGGTCGATCACGGGGATGACCTTGCCGCGCAGGTTGATGACCCCTTTGACGAAGCTCGGGGTTTGGGGCACGGTGCGGATGGCCATCATGCCGATTATCTCCCTCACCTTGAGGATGCTGATGCCGTATTCCTCATCGGCCAGGGAAAAGGTCAGGAATTTGCCTTCCTGGCCGGCCGAACGGCCCTTGACCACAGGCATTCCATTGGAGGCGGAGGGATTAGTGCTCATAGGTTATACTCCATGCGGGAAATAGAGAATATGTTGGTTGGTGAAGAAACCGAAAGCGGGGCGGCTTTCAGGCCGCCGGCCGTGCGAAAAAACGAATAGCCGTTTGTATTATGCCACATTTTCCCCAAAAAGCAAATCCCCGCCGCAAGCTGAGTTGCCGCGCCATCTTCCAATACGTAAAATCCCTTTTCATTGCTCAAGCTCCCGGTGAAAAAATTGCTGTTTCGCGCCTTGAAATCCTTCCCAAGGCATAGTATACTGTTAGGAACAAATATGAAGTATGGGAAGTTACGCGACAGCCGAGAGGTGTCAGATGAATAAGTCTCAATTGGTTGAAAAGCTGGCCGAAGAAGCCTTGTTGTCCTCCAAGCAGGCCGAGCAGGTGGTGAGTATGTTTTTCGACGCCATCGCCGAAGGGCTTATCAAAGAAGGCCGGGCCGAATTGCGGGGCCTGGGCTCCTTCAAAGTCAAGGAATACGAGGGCTACACCGGGCGCAATCCCAAAAGCGGCGAGCCCATTGAGGTGCCGCCCAAAAAGCTGCCCTTTTTCAAAGTTGGCCGGGAGCTCAAAGCCATGGTCGACTTTGAGGGCTGACCGCAGCCCGACCCAATCTATTTTAAGGAATGGGGGCGTTTCGGCGGGGTTTACCCTGATCGGAATTGCTCCCTAAAGTATTTTGCGTCAATGAGGGAGAAATCATGACCGTCAATACCGACCATATCGCCTGGCTAGGGCACGACGGCTTCCGCCTCAGCGGCAGCCGCGTCGTCTATATCGACCCCTGGGAAGCTGGCGGGCCGCAGGCCGACCTCATCCTTATCAGCCACGACCACTATGACCACTGCGACCCGGAGACCGTCCGCGCCCTCTCCGGCCCCAAAACCCAGGTGGTCACCGAAGCCTCCGCCGCCACCCGCCTGAAAGAGGCCGGGGTGAACGTGCCCCTCACCGTGGTGGAGCCCGGCGACGAGATAGAAATTTACGGGGTCACCGTCAAAGTGATGCCCGCCTATAACGTGAATAAGGATTTTCACCCCCAGGCCAGGAATTACATCGGCTTCCTGCTGAACCTCGACGGCCTGAGCGTCTACCACGCCGGGGACAGCGATTTTATCCCGGAGATGCGCGGCCTTACGGCCCAGGTGGCCCTGCTGCCGGTTTCCGGCACCTATGTCATGACCGCCGAGGAAGCCGTGCAGGCGGCCCTGGCCATCAAGCCGGAAGTGGCCATCCCCATGCACTACGCCAAAATCATCGGCGACGCGGCCATGGCCGAACGCTTTCGGGACGCGCTGAAGGGCCAGGTTGAGGTGGTCATCAAAACGGTTCAGCCGTAGAGGGATTGTACGTACAGATAGACCCTGCGCACCGTCATTCCGGCGAAAGCCGGAATCCATTTCCAGTGAAGCAGCGATGAGCCGACAAGCGGCTTTCCTGGAAATGGATTCCTGCCTCCGCAGGAATGACACAATGGAGCGGGGTGGTGCAGTGGAGAAAATTCATGGAAATATTCGGTTTGAACGCGGCCCTGGTCTGGTTTCTGTCCGGCGTCTTCTTTCTGGTGCTGGAGGCCTTGACGCCGGGGGTCTTCCTCATGTTCTTCGGGCTGGGGGCCTGGGTGACGGCGGCGGCCATATTTTTTGTGCCGTCGCTGGGGCCGAGCCCGCAATGGCTGATTTTCAGCGTGGTCTCGGTGGCCGCGCTCCTGATTTTCCGGCGCAAGCTGAAAGCCCTGTTTCAGGGGAAGACGGCTGAGAGCGACAACCTGGAAGACGCCGTGGTGCGGGGCCAGTACATTGGCCGCGAAGTGACGGTGCTGAAAGAAACCGGCCCCGGCCAGCCCGGCCTGGCCGAACTCAACGGCACCAACTGGCAGGCCCGCAGCGAAGGCCCCACCCTGGCGGCGGGCGTGCGGGCCAGGGTGGTTCGCCTGGACGGCCTGACGTTGATTGTGGAACCTTTGAACTGATTGAATTATTGATAAAAATTATGGCTCTTGCAGCCGGGAGGATAGCATGGTGGTAGTCAATTCGACCTTGGTCGGCTTAGTGGTGGTGGCTTTTTTTCTCATTTTCGTTTTCGTGAAATATGTGCGGGTGGTGCCGCAGAACGAGGCCTTTGTGGTGGAACGTCTGGGCAAATACCGGGCCACCTTGCTCTCCGGCTTCCACCTCTTGCTGCCCTTCCTCGACCGCGTGGGCTACAAGCACACCTTGAAGGAACAGGTCATCGACGTGCCCTCCCAAACCTGCATCACCCGCGACAACATCTCCGTGGAAGTGGACGGCGTTCTCTATATGACGGTGATGGACGCGAAGCTGGCCAGCTACGGCGTGGACAACTACCATTTCGCGGCTATCCAGATCGCCCAGACCACCATGCGCAGCGTCATCGGCAAGCTGGAGCTTGACCGCACCTTTGAGGAGCGCGAAAGCATCAACTCCGACATCGTCAGCGCCGTGGACAAAGCCTCCGAGCCCTGGGGCATCAAGGTCAACCGCTACGAAGTGCGCAACATCACCCCGCCCCAGAGCATCAAAAACGCCATGGAGCAGTACATGAAGGCCGAGCGCGAAAAGCGGGCCGAAATCGCCCGCTCCGAAGGCGAGCGCCAGGCCGAGATCAACCGGGCCGAGGGTGAGAAGCTGGCCAAAATCAACGTCTCTGAAGGTGAGAAGCAAAAGCTCATCAATGAGGCCGAGGGCCAGGCCAGCCAGATTCGCCTGGTGGCCGAGGCCACGGCCACGGGCCTTAAGATGGTGGCCGAGGCCATCGGCTGCCCCGGCGGCGAAGACGCCGTGTCCCTGCGCATCGCCGAGGCCTACTTAGGCGAATTCGGCAAGCTTGCCAAGGCCAACAACACCATGATTATCCCCAGCAACGTGGTGGACATTGCCTCCATCGTGGACGTGGGCAAGCAGGTGCTGGAATCGAACAAAAAGGCCCCGGTAAGCAAATAGCCCCTATGCGTTCTGAGTATGATGTGATTGTGGTTGGCGGCGGGCCCGCCGGGCTGGAAGCCGCCGCCGCCGCCGCCCGCCTGGGGGCTCGCGCCCTCCTGGTGACCTTGAAATTGGAGACCGCGGGCCTATTGGCCTGTAACCCCGCCTTTGGCGGCCCGGCCAAGGGCGGCCTGGTGCGGGAAGTGGACGCGCTGGGCGGCCTTTGCGGCACGCTGGCCGATATCGCCGCCCGGCAGTGCCGCACCCTGGGGGAAAGCAAGGGCCCGGCGGCCCGCTCTACCCGGATGCTGGTTGACCGCGACGCCTTCAGCCAGGCCGCGCAAGCCTGGCTGGCGGCGCAGAAAAACATTACGGCCCTGGAAGGCGAAGCCGCCGAAGTGCTCAGCCACAATGGCCGGGCCGTGGGCCTGAAACTGGCCGACGGCCGCACCTTTTCCGCCGGGGCTGTGGTGCTGGCCGGGGGCACGTTCTGGCGGGCCAGCATCTTTCATGGCCGGGACGCCACCCCCGCCGGGCGGCTGGGGGAGCCCCCGGCCAACCGCATCAGCCTGTCCCTGGCCGCGCTGGGGCATAGGCCGGGGCGGCTCTCCACCTGCACAGCGCCCCGCCTGGCGGCGGCCACTGTGGATTTGGACGGCCTGGAAGAGCAGCCCGGCCAGCCGGGGGTGCGCCCCTTTTCCACCCTGCATGACGACGGCGGCCTGCCCCTCCGCAACACAGCCTCCTGCCGCCTGACCTGGACGACCCCCGAAACTCACCGCCTGGTGGCCGCCGCCCGTGCGGAATCCATCTTCTATGCCGAGTTCAAGCCCGGCGCGCCGCCCCGCTATTGCCCCTCATTGGAAGACAAAATCAGCCGCTACCCCGACCGGGAGCGGCACCAGGTGTTCCTGGAGCCGGACAGCGGGGGCCTTATTTTCCCCAGCGGCCTCCCGACGGGCCTGAGCCCCGAGACCCAGCGGGCCCTGATCCGCAGCATTCCCGGCCTTTCGCGGGCCGAGGTAGCCCGGCCCGGCTACGCCGTGGAATACGACTATTTCGAACCCCGCGACCTCTCCCCAACCTTTGAGTCTCTGCGGCTGCGGGGCCTGTTTCTGGCCGGGCAGGTCAACGGCACCAGCGGCTATGAAGAAGCCGCCGCCCAGGGTTTGCTGGCCGGGGCCAACGCCGCGCTGCGCGCTTCCGGCGGCGGCGAAGTGATTCTGCCGCGCTCCCAGGCCTTGACCGGCGTCATGGCCGACGACCTCACCGGGCGCGGCCTCACCGAGCCCTACCGCATGTTCACCAGCCGGGCCGAGTGGCGGCTTCTCTTGCGGGAAGATAACGCCGACCTGCGCCTCTCGCCCCTGGCCGAAAAATTGGGCCTCTTGGACGGCGAACGCGCCGCCCGCCTGCGCCGCAAGCTGGCCGATTTGGAACGCGGCCACGCCCTTCTGGAACAATGCCGCCTCAGCCCGGAGCAGTCGCGGGAACTGGGCCCGCCGGAATTAGTAGTGGAGGAAAAAACCGCCGCCGCCGAACTCTTGCGCCGCCCGGCGGCCCGGCTGCGTCATTTCCTCAAATTCATCCCCGAACTGGCCGAGTTGGAGCCCCGCGCCGCCGACACCCTGGAAGTGGAAATAA
>JAITVE010000416.1 GCA_031285975.1 Candidatus Adiutrix sp.
CCAAATACAAACCACCAATGCACTTTCGTAATATCAAAATCATCAGGTGCGACTTTTATAGCCATCGAAGCCTTCCATTGTATGCACCGTTTGTATCTCCGACCTCGGCGTTTCCTGGCAAAGCCGCGACACGCCGACTATTACTTCGGCGTGTCGCGGGACGAAGCGGCCCGCAGCGGCCTGGAGCGCCACGAGGCCACAGATTCGTTCCTGCCCTTCGCCGGTATTCAGGCGCAATATGCCATCACCGACCGCCTGAGCGCCGTGGTCGCCCTGCGCGGCGAACTCTTGACCGGCTCCGTCAAAGACAGCCCCATGGCGGGCCGCTCCTACACCGCTTCCGGCGCGGCCGGCCTGCAATTCACTTTTTAAGGAGTTTATGATGAACAACATTGCCGTCGTCCACAAAGTCTCTGAAAAAACCGGCCTGCCCCCGGAAACCTGCGAAGAAGTCATCAAAGCCCTGGAGCAAACCCTGCAGGAAGAACTGAGCCGCCAGCCCGGCACGGCCGCCCTCTACCGCATCGCGGAATTTGCCCGGCGGCTCACCGCCTCTAAATATGCTTGACCGAATTGGTGATTGACATGCACTACACCTACAAACCCTTCCGCTTTTACGCCATCGTCTTCGCCGCCACCTGGGGCTTTTGGATAGCGGCGGCCATGGCCGGGCGGGGGGCGGACAGCGGCCTGAGCATGGCCCTGATGCTGCTCGGCCTCTTCGTGCCCTCCGTCACCGCCCTGGTCACGGTGGCCTGCTCGGGCAGCGCGGCCCTGAAACATGATTTGCGGCTCAAGCTCTTCGGCCTGTTTCGCGTGAAGCCGCAGGTGGTAGCCGCAGCCATAGCCTTGTTCGGCGCGGTTGTCGCGGCTTCCATTCTTTTGTCGGCGCTGTTTGGGCAATCGCTGAACCAATTCGCGTGGGTCGCCGAATTTTCCTTTGCCGGGGGCGGCGGGGCGGCCCTGGCGACCATCACCCTGGCGGCGGTTCTGGAAGAACTGGGCTGGCGCGGCTATGCCGAAGACGCCATTGCCTTTTATTGCAGCTGGTGGAAAGAATCCCTCATCTTCGGCGTGGTTTGGGCCCTGTGGCACCTGCCGCTCTTCTTCATCCCGGACACGTATCAGTACAACATTTTGCGGGAAAGCCCGTGGTACATGCTGAACTTTTTCGCCTCCATCATGCCGCTGGGCTTCATCGCCACCTGGGTGTATGTGAAGAACAACCGCAGCCTGTTCGCGGGGGTCATCTTCCACTTTTTCGTCAACCTCATGCAGGAAAAAATCGCCCTCACCAACACCACCAAGTGCGTGGAAACCTTCGTGCTGTTCGCGGCGGCGGGCCTCATTGTGGCGCTCAACCGCGACCTGTTTTTTGAAAAGCGGCACATCGGCGCACTGCTGCCCGATATCCCCGCCGACGCGCCGCCGCGAAGCTTCGCGGAGGCCGTGGGGGCCAAACGCGCACGCGTTTGAAAAAAACTGCGATTCCAAACATTTACGGCCTTCCATAAAAATAACGGACGCTCACCCGGCGCCCGTTATTTTTATGGAATTTATGAATAAAGTGCTTTCTTTTCAAGGAAAAAAGAGTATAATGGCCTCAAATAATATAGCTTAAGGATGTACTGTCTCAGTGAAATTTTGTCACCTTGTATCTGTTTGCCTGAGACAGGGGCATTGCATTCATACCGGCCCGGCGGAGCGCATCCGCCGAGGCTGAAAAATTGGAGGACTTATGCCTAGTTTTGTGTATTTTCTGCTGGCGGTAGCCGCCCTGGTGCTCGGCTACATCATCTACAGCCGGGTGGTCGAAGGGCTCTTCGGCGCGAATTTCAACCGGGCCACCCCGGCCGACACCATGGCCGACGGCGTGGACTACATCAAGCTGCCCACCTGGCGCATCTTCATGATTCAGCTCTTGAACATCGCGGGCGTGGGCCCCGTGTTCGGCCCCATTTTGGGCGCGCTCTACGGCCCCAGCGCCCTGTTGTGGATCGTCATCGGCTCCATCTTCGCGGGCGGCGTTCACGACTATTTCGCGGGCATGATGAGCCTGCGCTACAACGGCAAATCCCTGCCCGACGCGGTGGGCTACACCCTCGGCAACGGCTTCAAGCAGTTCATGCGGGGCTTCTCCATTGTGCTTCTGGTGCTGGTGGGCGTGGTGTTCGTCACCGCCCCGGCCGGGTTGCTGGCCGCGCTGACCCCCGACTGGATGAACATGAATTTCTGGGTGATAGTCATTTTCGTCTATTACTTCCTGGCCACCATCCTGCCCATTGACGTCATCATCGCCAAGCTCTACCCCATCTTCGCCATTGTGTTGCTCATCATGGCCTTTGGCGTGGGCGGCGGCTTGATTTTCCAGGATTACGCTTTTTACAACTGGGTGCCGCTGGAAGGCACCGGGCTGTTCGGCAACCAGCACCCCAGCGGCCTGCCCATGTGGCCCCTGATGTTCATCACCATTGCCTGCGGCGCGCTGAGCGGGTTCCACGCCACCCAGGCCCCTTTGATGTCCCGCTGCCTGGCCACTGAAAAACATGGCCGCCCCGTGTTTTACGGCTCCATGATCGCGGAAGGCGTTATCGCCCTGGTGTGGGCCACCGCGGGCATGACCTTCTTCCACAGCGGCCCCGAACTGGCCGCGGCCATTGCCGGCGGCGGCCCGGCCAACGTGGTCAACACGGTGTGCCGCACCTTGCTGGGCCCCGTGGGCGGCGTGCTGGCTATTCTGGGCGTGGTGGCCCTGCCCGTCACTTCCGGCGACACCGCCTTCCGGGCCGCCCGTTTGGTGATTGCGGACTTTACCGGCATTTCCCAGAAAAAGGCCCCGGCCCGTTTGAGCGTTGCCGTGCCCCTGTTCATCATCGGCGGCATTTTGTCCCAGGTGGATTTCAACATCATCTGGCGGTATTTCGGCTGGTCGAACCAGACCCTGGCCACCGTGGTTCTCTGGGCCTCCGCCGCCTACGCGGTGAAGCGCGGCGTGTGCCACTGGCTGATAACCTTCCCCGCCACCTTCATGACCGCCACCATCATTTCCTACATCTGCGTGGCCCCGGAAGGCTTCAAGATGCCCTACAACACTTCGGTGACCATAGGCATCGTGGCCGCCGTGGTGGCCCTGGGCCTCTTCCTCAGCCGCCTGAACTGGTTCCGCAACAATGTGGTGCTGGAATTGCAGCCTGAAAAGCTGAATTAACCGCCCCGTTATACGGGCGCATTAAAACCGGGGCCGCCGATTTATTCGGCGGCCCCGGTTTTTTTGATGGAGTGATTTCAAATAGTTGAAAAATTGCAAAGATTGATTTATGATGGAATCTAATTAAGCAATTGCGATGGCGATATGTGCGGGTGAAACGATTTTTTGCTTTCAGGCTGAATTTTTTTCCTTGAGGTTGCGCATGATACCGACAAATGAAGAGAAGTCCGGCAAAAGGAAAAATTTCATTCTAACAATTATTTGTGCGATTTTCCGACTCTTTAAAAATTTAGCCGTACATGATATAAAATGCGTCCGCGGAAGAATGGATGACCAAGGGGCCATACCGTATCTCTTATATTTGTTGATAGGGATTGTTAGTTTACTTACTTACTTCGGCGTCTTT
>JAITVE010000008.1 GCA_031285975.1 Candidatus Adiutrix sp.
AAGTCCTGGGTGGCGTAGAGGGACGCCACCGTGACCGACAGATGCTGTTCCGGGTATTGGGCGGGCGCACGGCGCCAGAACTGGTCGTCCGGGGCCTGGCTCTGCTTCTGGCTGATCTGGCCGCAGAGGGCGTGGACGGTCAGGGCCTGGCGCTCATCCTCGTTTTCCGCCCCGCCAAGGTCGATTTCCGCGCCTGATTTTTCCAAAAACACGCTGAGGCGGGCGCCAGCATCGCCGATTTGCGGTGAAGCCTCATAGGGCGGCATTTCCTGGCCGTCGGCCCGCGCCAGGTCTTTGGCGTGATAGACGTCGTAAAAACGCATTTCCGGGCGTTCAAGCCGGATGGTCTTAGTTTTCATCTGGCCGTCTTCATCGCGGAGGGCCTGGCCGTCTTCCCCCTTGAGGGGGATTTTTTTAAAAGAATCCCAAAAAACCAGCTTGCGGGGCGCGGCGTTATCTTTGGGGGCATAGCCCTCTTTTTCCGCCTGGTTTCTGGTCATCCAGCGGGGGTCGCTTTCGCCTATGGCCGTCAGTATCAGGCGGTTTATGCCGGAATAGGCATTGCCGGTGGCCGGATTGAGGGGAACCCGCAAAGCTCCGGCCTCGTTTTTATTGACCAGGAACGACTTGCCATTCCTGATCTGCTCGATAATCGGCGCGATGATTTCATGCTGCGGGTTTGTTTGTGCTGTTTGTGCGGAAGTGTTCATTGATTCTTGAACCTCACTTTCATGGAAGAAGATTTGGAAACGATCATTGACGATGGCTGTTTTTGAAGCACCGTCATCGGACTGGCATCAAAAGACGCCGGGTTGCTTGCCGGGTGAGCCGCCGCTTCGGCGGCCCTTTTTTGCGCGGTCGGATTCTTCGGCTTCGCTTTGCCCGCGGGAACCTTGACCGGCCCCCTCTCCAGCGCCGACATGACCGTGCTGGCATAGCGCCTGGCCCTGTCAGGGTTGGGAGAGTGGTACGCGCCCACGGCGGCCTGCAGACTCTTGTGGCGGTCGATTTCGGACTTCAAAATCCAGCCGCCCAGGTAAATATTAGCCAGGGGGTCAAGGGCGGCATCCAGGGGGATGGCGTAGCGTTTGAGCCACCAGCTATTGACCTGCATCAGCCCAATGTCGAAGGAACGGTCAGCGGCCCAAGCATCCCTGGCCCTGGCCAGGGCTTCCCATCTGGTCTTGAACTTCAAACCCTGGCCTTCAATGTTCAGGCTCCAGGGATGGAGACCGCTCTCGACCTGGGCGATGGCCACGGCAGTCGGGCATGGAATGCCAAGCTCACGGCACGGCGCTTCAAAAAGCCGGGGTATCGGCGGGAGTTCGCCTGCCCAGGCCGGGCGACCCACTGACAGGAACAGAATGGCGGCCAGAATAAGCCTCATGCGTTTTCCCCCTGAATACCCTGGCGGAGACGCAAAAGGGCCGCTTCATGGCCGTGAACCATACACAGGTCGTTGAAAGAGATGAGGCCGTGATGTTTTTCATATTTGTTGAAAGTGGGATAGCTCACCAGGCCGCCCAATTTCAAAACAGCCTTGGCGGCCTTGTTCCGGCTGGAATATTTGGATTCCTCGCTGCCCAGGCAGGCGACGACCCTGGCTTGGGGGAAGCGTTTTTTGAAGAAGGAGACCACACTTTTGACATTGGCATTTTTGAAGGCCACCGCGACAGGCCAGCCGGTTTTCGTATGCAGGAAAGCCCCGGTGGGGTAATCCACGGCCACATAAATAACCGAGGGTTCGGAGGGATTTTGCGGGCTTTTCGCCAATTTGCGGAACTCCCGGTGGCCGATCATCAGGGCCGAACCGAAGAATTTCACGCCCCGTTCCAGAGTGGCCCGGCCTTCCGGGCTGATGTTCAGAATGGTCTGCGCCTTCGGGCGGTAGGAATCGCCTATAAAACTCTCCCGGAGATTGACGCCGATGCCCAGGAGGTTGCCGTCCTTGTCCAGGGTCAGGTCGAAGTTGGCCACCTCATGGTCGATGAGGTAGGGGTGCTTGTGCCCGGTTTCAACGGAATTGTTCAGTTTTTCCAGGACGCGCCCAAGGGGCGTTTGGGTGGAATCTTCTATATTTTGCATGGTGTTTGACATTTTTAACTCCTTTAATGTGGACGTTGCTGTTTAAAACAAGAGAACAGGCTTCACTGTTTTCAGCGAAGACATAGGAACGAGGCCGAAGTAGCGGCTGTCGAAACTCCCGGCGTGTTCCTGGGAAACGACGAGGGCGAAGCCGGCGGGTATCCGTCCTGTAATCAACAGCGACGGCGGCACTTCCCGCCCGAACTGGTCACGTTCCAGCCGGGCGCTGTTCGCCAGGGCTTCACCGTTCACCAGCAAAGCCTCCGGCGTGATTTTGACGTGATCGCCGGGCAGTCCGGCCACAGTCTTCAAAAGCGGGCGCAAGCCGGAGGGGCAGGCCCCGGATGCCAGATAGCCCCTTTCCCGCGCCGCCCGGCTGAACGGATTGGATACGTCCAGACAGAAAGCGGCCAGACCGCCTTTCCGGGCCGCTTCACCGCTTAAGCGGTAAACGCCCAGGGGCAGCGAAGGGGTCAGGTTGACCCGGAAGCCAGACAGCCAGAGGCCATAGAGCGATATGGCCCCCGTCAGTAAAACGGCTATGGTAATAGCCGCGAACTTATGATTCGGCCAAAAGCTTTTGGTATTCATCAGCGAAATCTCCGTTTTCAATAGATTCACCGCCGGGTGACGGCGAGTTTACTTTCACAGCCTCATTTTTGCCGCTGGCGGCAAGCGGTTCGGCCCCATCGGTCAACGGCATGGGAAAGTAGAGAGAATCGGACAGGCCCCGGCCCCAGCCCTCGGCCACGCCTGGGGCTTTGACCTTGGCACGCGCCGAAAAAACCGTGTCAAGGAAATACAGTATCTGTCGCCCGTATATCGGCGGGTTCCCGGCGGTGAAAATCAGCATATCGCCCGGAACAATGTTCCCTGCCCCGTCTTTGGACAGGCCCGGCAGACGCAGGCACTCGTCCGGGGTCAGAAGGGGCCGGGAGGTCTCGGCAATGCTGACGGAGCGGGATTTGCCGCCCTTACCGCCGCCCCCGGAAATGGAAACCTTTTTATCCACGATGGTGGTGGTTCCGGCCATTTTGCTCAGATACTCTGCTGTTTCCGGGAGGTTGGGGGCATAGGCGATGCGGACGTGGCAGTTGGCCATAAGGGCGTTATCCGCGCCATACGCCTGATTAAGCTGCTTGGTGTCCTGGACGATGAAATAGCCCTTGCATCCGTACCCGGCCATGTAGGCGATGGCCCGCTCGACGATGGAAAGCTTGCCCAGGGACGTGAACTCGTCCAGCATCAGGAGCAGGCGGTGTTTATAGCTGGCCTTGCTGCCCCCGTCCTCAAACTCCATTTTTTCCGTGATGCGGCCAAGCATCTGGGCCACGAAGATGCGGAGCAGGGGCCGGAGGCGGTCAATGTCGGCGGGGGAAATCACCAGGTAGAGATTGACCGGTACCTCATGGTTCATCAGGTCGTTGAGCCGGAAGTC
>JAITVE010000165.1 GCA_031285975.1 Candidatus Adiutrix sp.
TTTTTGAGGGGTTGCTAAGCGAATTTTTCCACTCAACAGAGTACTGCTAAATCAAAAAGCATTGAATTTCAACGATATACAGTGCGTCTGTTTTTTCGATTAATATGCGTCAGCCCTGGCCTCTCCGGCCTTTTTCATTGAACGCTTCCGGGGATTGTATTATTATAAACGCCTGTACAAAACGCAGTCCAGGCGGAAAAAGTCACCGCCCGGACTGCCTGCTGAGAGACCCTATGACCCCTGAGGATTGGAGCGCCATACGCCTTTCGCTCAAGCTGGCCGCTGTGGCGACCGGCCTGACCTTGGCCGTCGGCGCGCCGCTGGCCTGGTGGCTGAGCCGTGGGGAAGGCTGGGGGCGGCGGTTCCTGGGGGCGCTGGTCACCATGCCGCTGGTGCTGCCCCCCACCGTGCTGGGCTTCTATCTGCTGGTGGGCCTGGGGCCCCACGGGCTGCCGGGGCGGGCGCTGGCCGCCCTGGGCATTCACCCGCTGCCCTTCACCTTTGCCGGGCTGGTGGCGGCCTCGGTGATCTGCTCCCTGCCGTTTGTGGTGCAGCCGCTGCAAAACGCCTTCGAGGCCCTGGGCGAGCGGCCCCTGGAGGCGGCGGCCACCCTGGGGGCCAGCCCGGCGGACGCTTTTTTCACCGTCATCGTCCCCCAGTGCCGCCCGGCTTTCCTGACGGCGGCGGTGATGGGTTTTGCTCACACCATCGGCGAGTTCGGCGTGGTGCTGATGATCGGCGGCAACATCCCCAACGTCACCCGCGTGCTGTCGATGCAAATCTATGTCTATGTGGAAAATTTGGAGTACGCCCGCGCCCACGTCCTGGCCGGGGGCATGGTGCTGTTTTCCCTGGCCGCTATGCTGATTTTGCAGATGCTGAAACCGCGGCGTGAAAATTTTCTACGAATGCGGGGGCGGGGATGAACAGTACCGACGTGGGCGCGGCGCTTCTTCAAGGGGTGGAAGCGGATTTGCGCCTCAGCTATCCCGCGCCGGGCGGCGAGAAGCTGCGTTTTCATTTTCAACTGACTCTGCCAAGCCGGGGGCTGACCGCCGTCACCGGGCCGTCGGGGGTGGGCAAAACCACCTTGCTTCGCTGCCTGGCCGGGCTGGAACGGGCCCACGGCCGCCTGTCCGTGGGCGGCTGCCTGTGGCAGGATGAGAAAAAATTCCTGCCGACCCACCAGCGTCCCCTGGGTTATGTGTTTCAGGAAGCCAGCCTCTTTCCCCATTTGAGCGTGCGGCAAAATTTGGACTACGGGGCCAAACGCCGCCGGGGTTCCGGGGGGCGGGGCGTTGACCTGGAGCGCTTCATCGAGCTTCTGGGCATCGGCCATCTGATGGAGCGCCAGCCGGGCACCCTGTCCGGCGGCGAAAAACAGCGCGTGGCCTTGGCCCGAGCCCTAGCCGCTTCCCCGGAAATTCTGCTGCTGGACGAACCCCTGGCCGCCCTTGACCAGGGCCGCAAAGAAGAAATCATCCCCTACCTGGAAAGTTTAAGGGAACTGACCCTCCCCATCCTCTACGTCAGCCACGACCGCGACGAAGTGGCCCGCCTGGCCACCGCCGTCATCCGCCTCGACCGCATGGATGGGGGCGGCACGGTGCGAATTCTTTAATGCGGGTTACATGCCCGCAGTTCTTTCCACAATCAATTTTTCAATAAAAGACGGCGTAATTTGCGGCGGTTCTTCATAAATAACTCGCCAGGCAATTTCCGATACAGGAACTCTCTCTACAACCTCAAGTTTCACATAATGGCTGAAAAGATGCTTGCTTTCAGAAAAGACTTGAATCTGCAGGTCAATACCCGCATCACTTTCTTCCGTTACGCACCAGTAGTATGTTTGCCCGCCGACAACTATCTTCCGCTTGCCCTTTTTACTGAACATGATGCGCCCCTATGGCCTGGGCAGCATCCGCCGCCGCACGGCATCTTCCGCTTGCCCTTTTTACTGAACATGATGCGCCCCCGCCTGCTTTCAGACTGCCCGCAAGATATATTTATCGGCTGTGCCAAACACTGCTTCTGTTTCTATGACTGCGAGTTTTTTGCTAATAATCATGATGGCCGGCCAACCATCAAAGCAACGCTGTACCGCAGTGTCAAGGGTCATTTGTTGACCGTCAAGCTCGTGCTTATCCGCCGCTATGACATAACAAGATGCTTCTGCCGTTAATTCATGGAGCAGCTGAATGATATTCAGCTTATTGGACTTCTTCAATATATACTGATGCTTGACAATCTCATCCGTGTAATGGGAAAAACGAAGTATCGCATGGCGGCGTTTTTTCTCAGACGCCAGTTCCCATATTATCCGCTCTTGCAATCTCTTCTGTATGAACGTTTTTACAAATTCCGCTTCGATATCTTCATCCACTGCGCCACCTCAACCCGCAAATTTATTGTGCGGCCCCGCCCTCTTTGCCGCTCAGTTTATAGCACATTCCTTGGGGAGTTGCGGTCACTTTTAAATACGCGTCCTCAATGGGAACGCAACTAAGCGGCTGATTAAAACAAAAAACCGCTGGATAATTCCTGAGAGTCGCAACATCGACTGCGCCAGTTGAGTCGAAAGACGTTATCATGAAGATGTAATCCGTATATGGATATTTGATTTTGAGCGGCTCCAAATCCCCAGAGGGAAACAATTCACATTTGAAATATTTCGGCAATTCATATGCTGGCCAGACCACGGCGTATGTTTTATTGGAATCACTGCTTTTAAGGATCTGAGATAATCGCACATCTTTTTGAGCAGCCAACGAGCTTCGAAGACTTGCGGCGACTTCCTGTGAACGGGGCGCGCCAGTCGATACCTCGCCCCGCAACGCGACATGCAGGAAATATGATGGCAAAAACAGAAAGCAGAAGCAAAATATAAACGCTTTGGTCAGCCCCCCGAGCGTGACCCCAAAGTATTTTTTTGAACGTGCCTGCAATTTCTTTTGCAGGATTGTCTTCGCCAATTCCGCTTCACTACTATTCATGTGCGTATCCTTCACTCCCCCGGCCGATACTTTTTGCGCAGAAAGCGGAAGCGATGATACGTCAGGCCGAGCAGGCGGGCGGCTTCTTTTTGGTTGTGGCGGGCGCGGGCCAGGGCTTCCTCGAAGAGGCTGTCGGCATAGGCGGCCATGAGTTCGTCAAAGCGGCCCTCGGCGAGCGGCCAGCGGAGGGGGCCGTCCGTCCGGGTTCCCACCGCCGGGCCGGGAGCCGGAAGCGCGGCTGAGGCCGGGCCCGGAAGCGGCGCGGGGGGCGCGTCCTCCAGTTCCAGGTCGGCGGCTTCGATGACCTGGGCGGCCTCCCGATAGACGGCCCGCTCCACCGTGTTTTTCAGTTCCCGCACATTGCCCGGCCAGGCATAGGCCTCCAGCGCCGCCGCCGCTTCGGGGCTGAAAGTGGGGATGTGGGGCAGCTCCAGCTCACCGGCCATGCGGGCGGCGAAGCGGTGAGCCAGCGGCAGGACGTCGCCCTCCCGGTCGCGGAGGGGCGGCAGGGTGATGATTTCAAAGCTGAGGCGATCCAGGAGGTCGGGCAGAAATTCGCCGCTCCGCACCCTGGCCCGGAGATCAACATTGGTGGCCGAAACCAGCCGCACGTCCACCTGCCGCTCACGGGGGCTGCCCAGCCGCTGGAAGGAGCCGTATTCCACCACCCGCAAAATTTTGGCCTGGGCCGTTAAGCTCAAGTGGCTGATTTCATCGAGAAAAAGGGTGCCGCCGTCCGCCGCCTCAAAGCGGCCCGGACTGGTGCGGCCCGCGCCGGTGAACGCGCCGGACTCGTAGCCGAAAAGCTCGGATTCCAACAAGCTCGGGCTCAGGGCCGCGCAGTTGAGGGTCAGGTAAGGGCCGTTCCAGCGGGGGGAGAGGAAGTGCAGGCGGGCGGCGGCCAATTCCTTGCCCGTGCCCCGCTCACCGACAATCAGCACCGGCCGGTTGACTTTGGCCGCGCGTGACAGCCGGTTCTTGGCCGCGATAATGGCCTCGGACTCGCCCCAAATCTCCGACGGCGGCGTATTCATGGTTCACCCCGTAGTTTTTTTAGTCATGAACTATTACTATACACGATACTGCTTTACTTGTGAACCGCCCCGCGCCCACGGGGGTTTATTCGTCTCCCGGGGCGGCGACGTACTGGACAAAAATCTCCATCTCGCCGCCGCAGGCCATGCCGTCGGCAGCGGCCACCGAGGCGTCCATGGTCATGCTGTGGAGGGACGAGGCCCCGCTTTTCAACGTTTCTTGAGCCGCCTGAATCGACCGCCCCTCAGCCAGGCCTCCGCCGATGGTGCCGAAAATGGAGCCGTCCGCGAAGACCAGCATTTGGCTGCCCGCTTTGCGGGGAGTCGAGCCCTGGGTGGACAAAATCGTCACCAGGGCCGTTGCCCGCCCCTGGGCGCGTTCATGGTTTAGCCGTTTAAGAATGTTGCTTTGCATAGGCAGACCTGTGGAGCGCGCGAAACGCGCGGGCTAAGATTCTGGATGAGTATGGGGCTCTGCCCCAAGCCCCGCAGAGAGGGGCTTACGCGAGCCCCTCTCTGGACTCTCCACGCGCCAGGGGCTACGCGCCCCTGGACCTGCGTGGGGCGGCTAGTGAATCAGTGACGACCGTGGAGCGGCACCACAACTCGCCTAACGGCTCAGACAAGTGGCGCCGCCGCACCGGCGGGGGCGAGTGTGGGGGTGAGAAACACCAAACGCCGAGCCGCCAGGCCCCCACAACACGGGAACGCGCCAG
>JAITVE010000171.1 GCA_031285975.1 Candidatus Adiutrix sp.
CACCAGAACCAGATCGGCCACCATATCAGGGTCGCTCAAAATTTCTTTTTCCATTTTTATGGAAACAATTTCCAGGGCCCCATTGGCCACCACCGTCACCATGCCGCCGCCGGAAGCGGCGCTGACTGTGCGGGTGGCCAGTTCCCCCTGCATTTCCCCCACCCGTTTTTGCATTTCCTGGGCCTGTTTGACCAAATCGCCCATGGAACCGAAATCAAGCGCCATACGTCACATCCTTTCTGTAATGCGTATCAATCAATCGTCGGTTTCCGGAATCTCAGCGGCCTCCGCCTCATCATCCGTCTTTTCTTCTTCACCTTCACCGCTTTCCAGATCAGCCGGCATAGTCGCGCCGGGCCGGAAGGTTTGAAAGGTTCCGGCCAGTTCCGCCATCAAAAGCTTGGCTTCCGGCGTATTTTTAAAAGTTTCCAGACGCTCGGCAATAAAACTGTGGTCATCGGCCGGGTTTTCAGCCTGACTCAGGTTGAGAAGGGGAGCCTTCCCCAGGGCCCTTTGCAGAAGCGGTATGAGAGTTTTCTCCAAACGCCCGCGAGTGATAGTGCCCAGGCCCACAGTGTGCGAGAGCATTAAGGACACGGAATCCGGGCCATACTGCAAGGCCTCGGCCCCCTTGAGCAGGGATTTTGAAGGCTCGTCCATTTCAGTGGCGTAAAGCCCCATGAATTCATCCCAAGTGGCTGCGGGTCGCGGCAGTTCCTCCGCCGCCTGACTCGTTGGGACTGCCGCAGGCTGGGGAGCGCTGGCCGGACTTTCAAGTGCCCTGGGGGGGGCCGCCTCAGCGGGCGGCTGGTAGGCAGCCGCAGGCCGTGAGACCGCCATCGGCACAGCCGAAGGCGCGGTGAGGCCGGCCGGACGCGGGGGAGGCGGGTTGACGGATAAAAGCTTGCCCAAACTCTCCACAAGTTCGGCCACCGGGGTGACCGGGGCCAGGTGGGCCAGACGGATAATCTGGGCTTCCAGCAGCCAGCGGGGCTGGCGGCTGTAGCCCAGGTCGCGCTGAAAATTCAACCAGGCGTCAAAGTGGCGGTTCAGGGTTTCCAGGGAATATTTTTCAGATTGGGCCGCGAAATCAATTTCTTCGGTTTCCGTCAAATTTAAAAGCTCGGCGTTTTTGCGGCTCACCTTTATCAAAGTCAGCCCGCGCACATATTCCAGAATTTTTAAGCCCAAGTCTTTAAAATCATAACCCCGCAAATAGGCCTCATCCAGCGCGGCCAGGGCCGGGGCGGCCTCCCCTTCCAGGGTGGCCAATAAGGCCCGCCGCACCAGGGCCTGATCAATCAGGCCCAACGAACGCCGCACACCCTCGGCTGTTATCTCGCCGCTCCCGGCCGCGATGGCCTGATCCATCAGGGACAGGGAATCGCGCAGGCCGCCCTCCGCCTGGCGGGCGATGAGCTCCAGGGCCTCCGGCTCGGCCGCGATATTTTCCATTTCCGCCACCTGGGCCAGGCGGGCCGCGATGTCTTCCACCTTGATGCGGCGGAAATCATAACGCTGGCAGCGGGATAAAATGGTGGGCAGAACCTTGTGGGTTTCCGTGGTGGCAAAAATGAAAACAACGTGGGGAGGCGGCTCTTCCAACGTTTTGAGCAGGGCGTTGAAAGCGTCTTTGGTCAGGGCGTGGACTTCGTCGATTATATAGACCTTGTAACGGCTTTTGGCGGGCAGGTATTTCACTGTCTCCCGCAGGTCGCGTATTTCATTGATGCCGCGGTTGGAGGCGCCGTCGACTTCAATGACGTCCACCGCCTGACCGCTTTGAATTTCCAGGCAATTCTCGCAGTGGCCGCAGGGCCGCAAAGCCACGTCCGCTTCCTGGCAAGACAGGGCCATGGCCAGGAGGCGGGCGGCCGTGGTCTTGCCCACCCCGCGCGGGCCGGAGAAAAGGTAGGCGTGGGCCACCCGCCCGGTGGTCAGGGCATTTTTCAGCGTGCGGCTGACCTGCTCCTGACCCACCAGGTCGGCAAAGGTCTGGGGCCTGTATTTACGGGCCAGAACCAGATACGACAAGAGAGCTACCCCTTAATTCTTGGCTAAAGCGCTCTGGCACTTGGGGCACAGGGCCGACTGGTCCGCCGGAACATCCGGCGAGTGAACCCAGCAGCGGGGGCACTTGGGATATGTGCAGGCCGAGACTTTGGCCGCGACATCCCCCCCGCCTTCGCTCAAGCTGACCTCGCTCACAATGAAGATATCGGTCAACTGGCTTTCATAATTTTTCAAAAGCGCGTAATCCTGGCCGGACGCCGAAAGTTCCACGCGGGCATCCAGGGGCGCGCCAATGGTTTTTTCACGGCGGGCCGCTTCCAGCTCCTTATTGACCACGCCGCGAATTTTGAGCAAATCATCCCAGCGTTTGGCCAGATCGGGGTTGTGCCACGCGGCGGAAACCTGGGGCAGATCGGCCAGGAAAACGCTGTCGCCGCCATTTTGATGTTCCGGCATATAGCCCCAAATTTCCTCACAGGTGAAGGACAAAACCGGGGCCATCAGGCGGGTCATGGCGCTTAACACCGCGTGCATCACCGTTTGCGCCCCGCGCCGCTTGGGGTCATTGGGGGCCAGGGTATAGAGGCGGTCTTTGATCACGTCATGATAGAAAGCCGACAGTTCCACCACAAAATTGTTGACCATGTGATAAATGCTGTGGAATTCATAGTCGTCATAGGCTGCCCGCACCTTTTCCACCAGTTGGTTCAACTGGTGCAGAACGAAGCGTTCCATTTCGCCCAAATCATCCAGCGGCACGGAATTTTTGGCCGGATCAAAA
>JAITVE010000189.1 GCA_031285975.1 Candidatus Adiutrix sp.
ATGTCAGACGTGCTGCGCCATGTGGTGGATCGCGCCGAGGTGCCGCAGAGCCCCAGGGTGGTGGTGCCCGCCGTCTACGAACCCAGCGCCCTGCCCAGGTCGGAGCACAGTTTGGAAGAGATGCAGGCTTCGCTCAACCGCCTGGGCAAATACGCGCCGGAAGACCAGATCAACTGTTCCGGCTGCGGCTACCCCACCTGCCGCGACCTGGCCCGGGCCCTGCTCGACGGCCACGCCGAGCCCGCCATGTGCGTCTCCAACATGCGCCGCCTGGCCCTGCGCAAGGCTTCGGCCATGCTCCAGTCCATGCCCTCGGCCGCGCTCATGGTCGACGACAACCTCCGCATCGTGGAATTCAACGAAGCCTTTGCCCGCATGTTCACCGGCGGGGCCGACAGCCCCTACCTGGAGCATCCCGAGCGGCTGCTGGGGGAGCCGGTGAAAGACTGGCTGGAATTTTCGGAACTCTTCCGGCGGGTTCTCAAAACCGGGGAAGACATGTACCGCGAACACAGGCCGTACAAAAAACGCCTCTACGACCTCCACATTTTCAACATTGAAAAGCACAAAATTCTCGGGGCCGTGGTCACCGACGTCACCGTCGCGGGCCGCGACCGGGAGCGCACCGCCCAGCGGGCCCGCGAGGTTATTTCCAAAAACATCACCATCGTCCAGGAAATCGCCTGCCTGTTGGGCGAGCACATGGTGGAGACCGAAACCCTGCTCACCGCCATTGCCGAGGATTACGACGCGCCGGACAGCGATATTGAAGCCGAGGGAGATATTTGATGTTCATTGACATCCACTGCTCCCAGGAAAAAAAGTTCAGGCAGAACGCCTATGGCGACTGCTTCCGCTCCCTGCGCAAGCCCGAGGAAGGCCGGGTCATCGCCGTGCTCTCCGACGGCCTGGGCAGCGGGGTGAAGGCCAGCATCCTGTCGCTGATGACGGCCACCATGCTTTTGCGCTTTGTCGAGGAAGACATTGAAATCACCAAGGCCGCCGAAATAGTGATGAACTCCCTGCCGGTCTGCCGGGTGCGCAAAATCAGCTACGCCACCTTTTCAGTGATGGAATGCGACGACGAGGGCAACGTGCGGCTGGTGGAGGAAGGCAACCCCGACTTCATCTGGATGCGGGGCACGGAAGTTATGAACGCGCCCTGCCGCCTGGTGCCTTCCAAATCCTTTCCCGACCGCCGCCTGAAAGTTTATAGCTTCCAGGTGGAGATGGGCGACCGCCTGATCTGCTGTTCCGACGGGGTGACCCAGGCCGGGCTGGGCCGCCGGGGCCCCTACATGACCGGGCTTCAGAGGGACGGTCTGATTGAACTGCTCAAAGCTACAATAAAGATGCACAGAAATATTTCCAGTTCGGAACTGAGCCGCTCCATCGTGGAGAGCGCCCTGGCCGTGGAGGCGGACGGTTTGGCCAAAGACGACGTCTCGGCCGGGGTCATCTATTTCCGCACCCCCCGGCGGGCCGTGGTTTTCACCGGCGCGCCCTATGACCAGCGGGACGACGCCCATTACGCGGCTATTTTCAACAAAATCGCCGGGCGGAAAGCCATCTGCGGCGGCGCCACCGCCGCCATGCTGGGCCGCGAACTGGGCCGCCAGGCGGTTGTGGACACTTCCCTCCCCTCAGGCGGCCTGCCGCCCCAATCGCGTATGCCCGGCGTGGACTTGGTGACCGAAGGCATCCTGACCCTGACCCGCGCCCTCACCTACCTTGAAAAAGCCCAGCTTGACTGCCGCGACCCCGCCGGGGCTTTAGTGGATTTCATGCTGGCCTCCGACGCGCTCCACTTCATGGTCGGGGCCAAAGTCAACGAAGCCCACCACAACCCGCGCCACCCCGTGACTTTCGAAATCCGCCGCGAAGTGGTGCAAAAAATCATCGCCGTGCTGAAGGACAAGTACTTGAAAAAAGTTACCTTGCAATATATTTAGAGGGAGCGCCGCGATGGACAGGATTGAGGCCCTGATAGGTGATTCTAGACCGCCCGGCAGCCGGGAGAACCTTCATATTGCCGTTAACGGCGAGAGGCTGGATATTCTTCTGAGCGCCGAAAGCGGGCGGAACCTGCGCGGCCTGAGCCCCACCTGGCTGCTCCTCGCCGGTTCCGGGCCGGAGACTGACGGGCTGCGGGCGTGTATCGCCGAACGGTCACGCCTGGATAGGGGCGGCCAGCTCCTGCCCATTCTGGCCGAGCAGGATGACGCAAATTCTTTGGGCACAACAGTGGTGGCTGACGTCCGCCCCGTTGGCGGGGAGGTTCATTGGCAACGGTTTGGCCTGGACTTTGCCGAGACCCCAGCCGAACTGGATGAAAACGTGCAATGGCTGGACAGCCCCGGCCCCTTTCATTTTGACCGCCGCGAATATCTGGACTGCCTGGAAGCTTTTACGCATTGCCAGCCCCCGGCGGCACGCCCGGCATTGAAGCCGGGGCAGAAGTGGCCCTTCTTCTACCGGCTGTTCGCCATTTTCGGCGGGCTCGTGTGTAATGTGGGCAGCGGAGCTTTGAACTTGCCGGCCCTGGCCTACCGCCAGACGCAAAATGAACTGACCGAAAGCCCCGCCCCGCCGGAG
>JAITVE010000292.1 GCA_031285975.1 Candidatus Adiutrix sp.
CTGATTTGACTTGGGCTTGCGAAACCTTCGTCACTATATCAGAGGAGGTCTTGTTATCATCGCCTTCGCTTCCGCTTCGCCGGTCTCCCGCGCATAGCGCGGGGCTTTATCTTGAGTAATGCGACGAGGTGGCGAACCAGTCCCGAACCGCCGCCGCGACGCCACTTGTTTGAGCCGTTCAGGCGAGTTGTGGCGCCGCTACACGATCGCCACAGTTTTGCTAGCCGACACGCAGGTTCAGGGGCGCACAGCCCCTGGCGCGTGGAGAGTCCAGAGAGGGCTTCGCGTAAAGCCCTCTCTGGCGGGGTTTGGGGCAGAGCCCCATACTAATCCAGAATCTTAGCGCGAAGCCACCCTCCCTCCCCAGGCAGTTCACTCCGCCACACGCCCCAACAGGTCGTAATCAAAAGCTTTTACGATCTGCACATCCACCAACTCGCCGGGGGCGGGCTGTTCGCCGTCGAAGTAGATGAGCCCGTCCACTTCCGGGGCCTGGAAAGAGGCGCGGCCGGTCATGACCAACTCGCTCTCCTCCGAGGGGCCTTCCACCAGAACTTGGACAGTCTGCCCCACCCGGCGGCGGTTGCCGGCCAGGGATATTTTCCGCTGCTCGGCCATGACTTTGCGGCGGCGCTTTTCTTTCACATGCTGGGGAACTTGATTTTTAAGCGCGGCGGCGGGAGCCCCCGATTCGGGGCTGAATTTGAACACGCCCAGATGCTCGATGGCCGCTTCCCGGACGAAGCGCAACAAATCCTGAAAATCCTCTTCTGTTTCACCGGGAAAACCGACAATCAGGGTGGTGCGCAGGGCCAGGCCGGGCCACCAGCGACGCAGTTTTTCCACCAATTCCAGCGGCGGCAACACTTGCCGCCTCCCCATGCGCTTGAGCACTGCGGGCGAAACGTGCTGAAAGGGCAAGTCCAGATAGGGCAACACTTTGGGGATGCTGGCCAGCTCTTTGACCAGCCTTTCGGTCAGCCGCTCCGGGTAGGCATAGAGGAGGCGCAGCCAGTCCACAGGGGTGCCGGACAAACGCCGCAGAAGCTTCACCAAGGCCCCCTTGTCCTCCCGGTCAAAGCCGTAGGCGGTCAAATCCTGGGCCACCAGGGTCAGTTCCCGCACGCCCCCGGCGGCCAACTGCTCGGCCTCAGCCGCTAAAAAATCCGGGGCATAGCTGGTCAGCGGCCCGCGCAGTTTGGGGATAAGGCAGTAGGTGCAACGGTTGTCACAGCCCTCGGCGATCTTCAAAAAGGCCCGGAAGGGCGGGGTGGCCTGGACGCGGCCTCCGAGGGGCAAATTTTGCGCGGAAAAAGAGGGCGTCCCGGCCTTGGCTTTGGCTTGGAGCAGTTCGCCCGCCAATTTTTCAAAGTTGGGATACTCGTTCGGCGGCAGCCACAAATCCACCTCCGGCAACCCCAGGGCCATCTCGGCCCCTTCCGCGCCGGTGTAGCGGGCGGGCAGGCAGCCGCAGACCGCCAGCCTGGCCCCCGGCTTTTTGGCCCGGCCCAGTTCCATGACGGCCTCCACGGCTTCCCCCACCGCGCTGGTGAGAAAGGCGCAGGTGTTGACCAGAATGAGGTCGGCCTCTTCGGGCGCGGCGACGGGTTTCAGCCCCAGGTTGCGGATGGCCGAGCCCAGGAGCCGCTCGCTGTCCACCAGATTTTTGGCGCAGCCCAGGGAAACGACATTGATAGTTTTCATAATTTTATCCGAGTACCTAGTAGTCGAGTTTAAGGGTCATCCGGCGGCCGTCGGCGGGGTGGGTGAAACTGAGCCCGGCGGAGGCCAGCATCAGGCGCGGGGCGGAACCGGCTTCGGGCCGCCCGTAAAAACGGTCGCCGATGATGGGCCAGCCCGCCCAGGCCAGGTGGAGGCGGATTTGATGGGTGCGCCCGGTGAGGGGCCGCGCCAGGAACAGCACTCGCCGCCAACCGGGCTGGCCGAAAGCTTCGCCAATATCCAGCACCGAAAACGAGGTTTTGGCCGCCAGCCCGGGGCCTTTGGGGCGCACCACATACCGCCGCCCGTCCTTGGCGATGGAGGCCTCGACCTCGAACGCATCCTTGGCTGGGGCCGCGCCCAGGCCCTGGCAGATATATTCCTTCTCCACCTGGCCGCCCTGAAAGGCCTTGCCCAAAATACCGGCGGCCTGCTTGTTTTTAGCCATCATCAAGAGGCCTGAGGTGTCCGCGTCCAGGCGGTGCAGCAGCCACAGGCGGGGCCGCTCCCCGCGGGCGGCCAAGAGGCGGCCCACGGCGGACAGGGCGTTGTTGTAAGCGTCGTGGGGCACGGCCTGGGAGGGGCGGCCGGACTCTTTGTTGTAGACCAGAATATCCCGGTCTTCATAGATAATCCGGGCCGGGTCAGCCTCGTAAAAGCGCGCCGGGCCATAGGCCGGGGGATTGAGCCTAAACGTGCGGCAACCGGTTAATGATTTTTCCGGCTCCAGGCAGGGCCGGTCGTCGAGCCACACCGCGCCGAAAGCCGTCAAATCCGCCGCCATTTCTTCGGAAACCCGGAAGAGCGCGGCGGCCAGCTGGGTCACGGTTTTTGTTTGAAACGCCGCCGGTACCGGCCCGGTGATATAGGCCTCCGGGAAGGGCTGAAAGGGTTTCTCCGCCACCGGCGGCGGCCAGGGCGCGTCGAATATTTTTTCAATGGTATTCATTAATTAGCAATGCTCTCTTGCGAAAATCCACAGCAATGGAGTTTCCAAAAATATTGTCCGGCGCAAACGTTAAGTTGTCTTCTCTATGGTATTATACCTCAAAAATGTCATTAAAAACAGATCGCTATTTCACGGGTTCAAAACAGCTTCATCGCAAAACACAACCTGATTGCGCCCCGCCCGCTTGGCTTGATACATGGCCCCGTCGGCGAGGCTGACAGCGGCGTCGAAGGTTTGATGCGCGGACGGGACGCCGCTGAAAACGCCGATGCTGACGGTGAAGGCGAAATCCGGGTGCTCTTCAAAGCGCGCTTGCCGCACCTCGTCCAAAATTCGCTGGGCCACAATCTGCGCCGCAGGGCCTTTGGCATGGGACAGCAGCGCAATGAACTCCTCGCCGCCGTAGCGGCAGCTCAAATCGCTTGTGCGCAGGCATTTGTCAATGAGCGTGGCCAGGCGCGTCAGCACGATATCCCCAAAGGCGTGCCCATATTGGTCGTTCACCTGCTTGAAATGGTCGATGTCAATGAACAGCACGGAAAGGGAGTGCTGAAAGATTCTGCTGCTCTGGTGAATCGCGGTGGCCGCATCCAGAAAGGCGTGCCGGTTGGTCGCGCCGGTCAGCCTGTCGGTGGTGGCCATCAGCAGCAGGGCCTCATCGGCGCTGTCTTTGATAATCAGGGAATAGGCCGGCAGGGCAATGATATGCTGCAGGAGCAGGGTCAAAAAAGTCAGCGATTGCAGGACGTTGGTGGTTAAAATGTTGAAGCTGTGATCCTGCAAACCAAGCCAGGCCCGGCCCAGCAATTGCAGCAGGAAGACGCCGTAGAGCAGGGCCACCGATTTGGTGAACGCGCCGGAATCGTGGGAGAAAAACATGCGGATGACCGGGAAGGCCATGAGGGCCACCACGCCGAGCGAGGCCGTGGTGACACGGAGGCCGCCGGTGCCTGCGCTGAGTTCCACCGCGTAGAAAAAGATGACAGCGGCGGCCAGCATAGCGCGCAGCAGCCGGTCGCCGAACTTTGAAGGTTCTTTAATGACCCGCAATATGGCCTGCGCCTCGAAATAATACCCAATAAACAGCACGGTCACGCCCGCGCTGGCCGAGAGCCAGTCGGGCAGGGTTCCGCGCCCGAAGGCCACAAAATAATAAAACGCATGACACAACCGGGCCATAATCAGCAGCACCGACAGCTGCCGCTCTTTGGCGAACCGGCTTTGGCGGCGGTACAGGAGCAGGAAGAGGAGCGCGATAGCGTTCCCCCAAAACAGCATCGCAAAGAGAGGCTCCGTGCTGATAAACAATATCTGGCGCAAGTCCATTCCCCCTAAATCTCTTGCCTGCGTTGCAGACAGTCCCCAACGCGCCTATCTTAACCCAAGCGCATAGGGGTAGCAAGAGGTTTCGGACAAAGAAGAAGCTAAATATATTGTTATTATTGAATTTTTAGCAACTCGCGCATGGGCGCTCAAGTCTTTGTAATCAACCATAGTCAAGTCCCTTGTGACCGGTTCCCAAAAGTGGCGGCACGTGAAGGGAGCAAAAAAGTCACTGAAACGCTCTACTCAAGGTCAAGATTGAAGGCCCGGCGCAGGGCGTTGAGATTGCGTTCCCGCGCGGCTTCGGCCGCGCCGGTGCCGCCTTCCGGCTGCTCGCCGATTTGCTTGATGTAGGTCAGCGGGTCGTGGAGCAGGCGGCGCACCAGGGCGCTGGTCATGGCTTCCAGGGCCGCGCGCTGGTCGGAACTGAAGCGGTGCTGGTTTAGGGTGCGCTGCAATTCATGCTGGCGAATGGTTTCCGCCTTCAGGGTCAGGGCGGCCAGCATGGGCTGGCAGGCCAGGGATTTCAGCCAGTGCCCGAATTTTTCCACCTCGCCGTCGATAATGGCCCGGGCCTGGTCGGCGGCTTCCTGGCGGGAGGCCTTGTTCTCCCAGACCACTTCGTTCAAGTCGTCAATGTTGCGCAAAACAATGTTGGAGAGGCGTTTGAGATCGTGGGCGGCGTTGCGGGGCACGCCGATATCGACAATGGTCAGGGGTTTGGCCACGCCGCGCAGGGCCATGATTTTCTCCAAACCCTCCAGGGTCAGGATGGGGCTCTGGGCCCCGGTGGCGGCGATAATCAGGTCGGCTTCCAGCAGGGCCGGGTGGAATTCCTCCCAGGGGCGGCAGCGGAGGCCGTGCTTGGCGGCCAAAATTTGAGCCTTGGCCAGACTGCGGTTCATAATGACCAGTTCCGCCGGGGCCCGTTTTTTCAAATGGGCGGCGGCCAGGGCGGCCATGGGCCCGGCCCCCAACAGGAGCACCGAGGCGTTGTGCAAGTCGCCCCCGCGCAGGTTGCGGGCCAGGGAGACGGCCGCGCCCGCCACGGAGACCGTGCCCCCCGCCAAGCAGGTTTCGCTGCGCACCCGTTTGGCGGCGCGAAAGCAGCGGTGCATCAGGCGGTTGATGATGGCCCCGGCCCGGCGGTAATCCAGGGACTCGCGGAAGGCTTCCTTCACCTGGCCGAGAATCTGGGGCTCGCCCAGCACCAGGGAGTCCAGGCTGGCCGCCACTTTGAACATGTAGCGGGCCGCTTCAAGCCCGACGTATTCATGGGCGAAGGGGCGGATTTGCTCAGGCGTGAGCCCGGAAACCGCCGCCATTGATTCAAGCACCACCCGCCGCCCGCTTTCCAGGCGGTCGGCCACGGCCAGTATTTCCAGCCGGTTACAGGTGGAGAGCACCAGCGATTCGGGGAGTTGACCCGACTCGGCGTGGTGATGATATAATTTCTGCCCGGCGTCGCTGAGGGACGCGAATTTTTCGCGTACTTCCACCGGCGTCTGGTGATGGCTGACGCCAATAATGAAGAAGTCCATAACCATTACCTGTCAGCTACTCGGCGTTACCGCACATACTGAGTCCTTCCTTCCCCTGAGGGTCGTCGGAGATTTTAGTCGTCGATGGTCAAGTCAGCGGGCAGTTGAACCGGCTGCGCGAGTTCGCGCAGCAGACTCAGAGCCGCCCCCATATCGCCTTCGGCCAGCAGCTTTTTGAGCTCAGCCGAAAGGATAATTCGTTTAAAAACCGCTTCGCGCTCCCCCGGCGCAAGCCCGGCGGCCAGAATAACCGGGCGCAGACGGGCGGAAAGCCGGGTCAGGCGGCCGTACAGCGGGCCGAAACGCTCCCGCAGATCAGCGGCCACACTGGCGGCCAGAGCCGGGCTGGCCCCGCCGGTGGAAACGCTCAGCTGAAACTCGCCGTCTTCCACCACCGCCGGGAGCATGAAATCAGACAGTTCCGGCGCGTCGGCCACATTCACCCAGGCGCCCCTGGCTTTGGCGGCGTGGGCCGCGAGCCGGTTCAATTCAGGGTCGGAAGACGCGGCGAAAACCAGGCTGTGGCCCTCAAGCTGCCCTTCGTCAAAAGCGGCCGCCAATTCAATGAGGCCCCGCGCCGCCAAATCCCGCAGATGGCCGTCGGGCTCAGGCTCCACCACCAGCACCCGGGCCCCGGCCCGGAGCAGTTTATCCAGCTTGCGCCGCCCGACCTTCCCGGCGCCCAGCAGGAGCGCCTTCCGCCCTTCCAGGCGCAGAGTTATGGGGAACATACATCCACTCCATCATATCTTTTAAATATACATCAACTGGCGGCTGATAACAAGGGGCAGGATTCGGCGGGCGCGAAGCCGTCTGCCCGCCCCGCCGTGGGGCTTTCAAGACGCGGCCAGGTATGGTACAATTATCATAATAATAATTTTCGAAACCCGGCGGACGGGTGCGTCAGGGTAGAGCCGGGGATCGTTGCATAAGAGGAAAAATGCTCACTTCCTTATCCGCCTATTTAACTCGTTGTATTTCAGTGGTGGCCAGGATCACCGGCCTTGACGTGGAAGTGGTTGACTGCAACCTGGAACGCATTGTCGGCACCGGCATGTATGCCGACGCCGCCGAACAGAGTTTGGCCGCTGCCGGGCAGGTGTACCGCCGCGTGCTGGAAACGGGCGAGCCGGTGTTCCTGACCGACTCCGGGCAGAACGAACTGTGCCAGAACTGCCCCAACCGCGACCGCTGCCCGGAAAAGCTGACCTTCGGGGTGCCCATCTACAGCGAAAGCGGCCTGGTGGGGGTGCTGGGACTGGTGTGCTTTACGGAGGAGGATCGGGAGCACATCCTGGCCAACCATGACACCTACTGCTACTTTGTTGAACAGCTCGCGGCCCTGATCGGCTCCCGCCTGGGGGCCCGGGGGCGGCTGGACAAGGCCCGCCACTTCAACGAGGTCATGCTCCAGGCCATGGACATGAGCGACCGGGGGCTCATTGTTTTCAACAACCTCGGCCAGCCCGTGCACCTCAGCGCCCGGGCCCGCACCGAACTGGGGCTCTCCCCCGACGAAGAGGCCCCAGACCTGGAGGTCAGCTCCACCGGCGAACGCTTTTCCGAGTTCGACGAATTCGTGGTCACCACCGGCGGCCGACGCTTCATGGTGGCTGGCCGACGCCACGTTTTGGGGGCTCTGGACCCCGATTTCGCCTCGATCTTTATTTTCAACACCCTGGCCAGCTTCAAAAACCAGATTTCCGACTTCACCGGCGAACACCAGGGGCCGGGCCTGAATTTCCTGGTGGGCTCCTCGGACAGTATGCGGCGGCTGAAGAGCCAAATCCGCCAGGTGGCCAAATCCACGTCCACGGTGCTCATCACCGGGGAGAGCGGCACCGGCAAGGAACTGGTGGCCCGCGCCATCCACGCCGAAAGCGACCGGCGGGACAAGCCCTTCATCGGCCTCAACTGCGGGGCCATCCCCGAGACGCTCTTGGAGAGCGAACTGTTCGGCTATGCCCGCGGCGCGTTTTCCGGGGCCAACCCCAAGGGCCGCATGGGCAAGTTTGAGCTGGCCAACCACGGGGTTATCTTCCTGGACGAAATCGGCACCCTGCCGCTCTACCTTCAGGTCAAGCTGCTGCGCGTTTTGCAGGAGCGGCAGCTGACCCGCCTGGGCTCCAACGCCCTTTTGGACATCGACGTGCGGGTCATTGCCGCCACCAATGCTGACTTGCAGAAAAGCATTGAGCAGCATATGTTCCGTGAAGACCTTTATTACCGGCTCAACGTCATCCCCATGGAACTGCCCCCCCTGCGGGAGCGGCTGGACGATCTCCCCACCCTCATCAATTACTTCCTGGCCAAATACGCGGGCTTATTCAACAAAGAGGTGGGCTCGGCCGGGGACGCGGTGCTGGCCATCCTGGCCGCCTACCACTGGCCGGGCAATGTGCGGGAGTTGGAAAACGTCATTGAATACGCCGTGAACATGATGCCGGAGAAGGGGTATCTGGCCCCGGAATACCTCCCCGCCAAAATCACCGCCGTTGGCCGCCGCCAGCTGACCCAGCGCCTGGAAGAAGCCGCCGGGGAAGGCGTTGTGGAGCCCCTGTCCGAACTGGAGCGCCGGGCCATAGAACGCGCCCTGACCGTCTTCGGCACGGATTCCAAAGCCAAAACCAAAGCCGCCAAAGCCCTGGGCATTGGCGTGGCCACCCTTTACCGCAAAATCAAGGAACATCAGTTGTAGAATACTTGTGCGTAGTCACCGCTTTCAGTGGCGGCGGGCGGAGGGGGCTTCCAGGACGTCGGCGTGGTAGTGCTTTTCATCGGCTTCGTTTTGCCAGTTGAAGCTTATGTGAGGGTCTTTTTCCAGGGCGGCCAGGGCTTCGGCGACTTTGGCCCAGTTGCGCCAGACGGTGGGGTCTTGGGGATCCAGGCGGCCGGCTTCGCCGCAGTGGTGATAGGCCTGCTGGAATTTTTCCCGCTTCGGCTCCGGCTCTTCCAGCCGCCAGCCCCACTGGTAGAGCACGTGGCCCAGGCCGCTGTGGTGCCCGACGTTCTCCGGCTCCAGGGCCGAGGCCGTGGTATATTTTTCAGTGGCTTCCCGGAGGGCGGCCAGGGCGGCGGCCTCGTTTTCCATCAAGAGGGAGGCCCGGAAGCAGGCCCGGCCCCACTCGGCCCAGTGCTCCGCCAGGTTGGGGTTGAGGGCGCAGGCGCGTTTGAAATTGTCCACCGCCGCCAGGGCAATGGTCAGGGGGCCGCCGCCCACGGCCACTTCCGGCGGCAACTCGGCCCCGGCCAGGCGAATGCGGCCCAAAAGGCTCCACACCTGGTCGTCGTCCGGGTTCAGGGAGAGGGCCCGCTCGAATTTTTCTATGGCTCCGGCCACCAAAAGCGGGTGTTCGTACTCCGGGCCTTCCCAGAACAGTTCGCCCAAAAGCCGCCCCCACATAACCCAGGTCTCCGCGTCGTCCGGCTCCGCCTGCACGCCCCGCTCCAGTTTGTCCAGGGACGATTGCCACAGGGCCCGGCGGCGGCCGGGGGTTCTTTCGGCGCGGGCCCGCTCCTCCAGAAGCGCGCTCCAGCGCCGCCAGGGGCCCGCCTGGTCGGGATACAGTTCGGCGGCGCGTTCGTATTTCCGGGCGGCCTCGTCATACAGGCGGGCGGCTTCGGCGGGGTCGTCCGCCAGTTCGGCCTGGTAGCCCAGCACGTCCCCCCAATTTTTGAGGGTGACGAGATTTTCGTTGTTCAGCCCGGCGGCTCTCTCGTACTTCCGGGCGGCGGAGCGCAGAAGCTGGCGGGCTTTGGGCGGCGCGGGCTTGAGCTCGGCCAGGCAGACCAGGGTGTAGGCCAGGTTGTGCAGGTTGACCGCCGTCCGGTCGGGGGAGGCTTCGGCGCGGGTCAGGGCTTCCCGATACTTTTGCGCGGCCTCCGCCCACAAGTCCTCGGCCCTGTCCGGGTTGTGCTCGGCCGCCAGGCCCAGAACATTGGCCCATTCGGCCCAGATTTCCTCCGACTCAGAGTCCAGGGCCGAGGCCTGGGCGCAGCATTCGGCGGCCCGTTCCAGCGTGTAGGGCGCAGTCTCCCGGCTGGCCGGGAGCTTGGCTAAATCCGCCAAACTCCGGGCCGTTAACAGAGCGGTTTGCGGGTCTTGCCCATGGTTCAATTCGGCGGATTTCTCTAAAGAATCCACTGCTTGCCACAAAAGATCCCCCGCCTTTTCCGGGTCGTCCTCGGCCAGCCCGGCCCGGTAGAGGGCCTGACCGGCCGCGAACCAGGGCAGGGGGGACTGCTCGTCCTTTTCCGTGGCCAGAATGGCGAGGCGGGCGGCGTGATGGCAATAACTCAGGTGCTGGGCGTCCTCATGGAGCTTGGCCAGGCTTTGGACGGCCGCGCTGAATTCCAGGTAAAAATCGCCGCCCCAGGAGCTGTCCCGCCGGGCGCGTTCAAAGCACTCCACCGAGCGGGCCAAAAGTTCCCGCGCTTCGGCCACCGTTGATTCCAGGGCCAAAAGATAGAGCACCCGCCCCTGCCCGCGCCAGGCTTCCGGCAGGTCGGCGGCCTGGTAACGCTCCAGAGCCGCTTCGAGGCAGGGCTGACGGAAGGGCTCGTCCACATCATCGGCCCGTTGTTCCAGGGCCCGGCCCCAGTCGGCGGCGATGCGGCCGTTTTCGGGCGCCAGGGCTTCGGCCTGGGCGTAGAGACGAACGGCCTTGCGGAACATCCGTTCTTCCGCCGCCGCAGATATTTCCTCACCCGGCTCCGCCCGCCGGTTGAGGCGGCACAGCAGGGCCAGGCACCAGGCGCGCAGGGCCGGGGGGCCGGGGTCATGGGGAAAACGCCGGGCGGCCCGCTTGAGCCGGCGGATAAGCCGTTCCAGGCCGGGTTTCAGCACCCGGCAATCCTGAAGGCCCGCCCGGTGAGGCGGCAAGCCCGTTGGCGCACGCCCGGCCTCTGCGGCGAGCGCCGCAACCCCGGCGGCGCAGGGCCCTTCCGGCGCGTTGAGCAGCCCCTGCAACAGCAGCTTGGCGTGGGGGTCAAGATGAACGGCAAAGGCTTCACGATCCAAAAGGCAGGGCGCGTCAATAAGAAAATGCCCGGGCAGGGCCGCCAGCCGCGCCGCCTGCCGGGCCAGCCGCCGCTGGCGGCGCACCGACAGAACCAGGTGGCCGATAAAAACCAACGCCGCCACCCAGAAAAGCCCCGCCAGGCGCGGCCGGGCATTGGACAAAGCCAGCAGCGCCGACATGGCCGCAATCAGCAGCAGCGTAATTACATTGGATATTTTCCCTGCCATATTCCCCGCAGCCGCCCAAGCGGCCCATCGCACCATCACATAAGATTTTTTTCAGACATATTGTCGAATTTATTATTATATCACCTTTTCCCGCGAAGCTCAATCAGCGATTTTAAGGCAAGCTCATTAGGGAAAACAGCCTCACAAACGAAGCGCCGCCGCCGCCATATTGGCGAAAGCCGGAATGATGAGGCATTTTTTTTCAAATGAGTTTGCCCAGTTACATATCCGGCATTGAATTAGCGACGGAAGTGGGGTAGAATGAATCTGGAAAGGTGTTTTCCAAGCTTTGCAGCTTTGAGGGCGAAAGGGTATGACGAGGTGAACCATGAGTGAGAAGGCCGGGCGCACGCCCAAAAAGCCCGTGCGGGTCATTACCGTGACCAGCGGCAAAGGCGGGGTGGGCAAAAGCAACCTGACGCTGGGCATAGCCCTGGCCCTGGCGAAAATGGGCAAGAAGGTGCTGATTTGGGACGCCGACCTGGGCCTGGCCAACATCGATGTGCTCCTGGGCCTGAAAACCACGGCCACCATTCACGACCTCTTGAACGGCACCAAGACCCTGCCGGAAATCATCGCCGATGGCCCGGCAGGCATCCGCATCATGCCCGCCGCCAGCGGCATCCTGGAACTGGGCGAGCTCTCTGAAGGCCAGAAGCAGCGGCTGTTGTCGGAATTCGACGACTGGAACGACGACCTGGACTTCCTGCTCATCGACACCGCCGCAGGCATTGGCTCCAACGTCATTTATTTCAACCTGGCCGCCCAGGAACGGGTGGTGGTGCTGACCAACGAGCCCACCTCCATCACCGACGCCTACGCCCTCATCAAGGTGCTCCACACCCGCTATCAGCAGAACAGCTTTCACATCCTGCCCAACCAGGTCACCGGGCCGAAGGAGGCCAAAAACGTGTTCAGCCTGCTGAGCGCCGTGGCCGACAAGCACCTCAGCCAGGTCTCCCTCCACCTCATCGGCTATGTGCCCAAGGACGAAAACGTGACCAATGCCGTGCGGGCCCAGAAGCCTTTCCTGATAACCGCGCCGGATTCGGAAGCCTCCCTGCGGGTGACGGACATTGCCAAGCGGCTGGCGGCCAACCCGCCGGACGAACTGGCGGGCGGCGGCCTGGTGTTTTTCCTCAACCGGCTGGCCGGTTTCGGAGGGGCGGTGGATTGATGACAGGCTCGGGCACCTACAGCGACAAAGGCCGCGTTTCCTGGACGGGCTTGACTATGGAGGAGAAAAGCCAGTACGTCGAGCAGTACTCTCCCCTCATCAAGTACCTGGCCGACCGGCTGGCCGCGCGGTTGCCGGATCACATCAATAAAGACGACCTCATGTCCTCCGGCGTGCTGGGGCTCATTGACGCGGTGGATAAGTTCGACCCCGGCCGGGCCATCCTGTTCAAAACCTATGCCGAGTTCCGCATCAAGGGGGCCATGCTGGACGAACTGCGCAGCCTCGACTGGGTGCCGCGCTCCATCCGCAAAAAAGCCAACCAGATGGAAAAGCTCTGGCAGCGGCTGGAAGGCGAGCTCGGCCACCCCCCCAGCGACGAGGAAGCCGCCGAGGCCCTGGAAATTTCCGTCCCCGAATACTATAAGCTCCTGGACGAAGTGCGCACCATCAACATTCTCGACCTCGACGCCTTCAAGGCCATCGACAAAACCGGGGCCCGCGAGAGCCGCGACATCTACGACATCCTGGCCGACGAAAACGCCCTGGACGCGCTGACCATGCTGAGCCAGGGCGAAGTGCGGGACGTGCTGGCCGGGGCCATTGAAGATTTGGCCGAAAAGGAGCGGCTGGTGGTCACCCTCTACTACCATGAGGAACTGACCATGAAGGAAATTGGGCAGGTGCTGGGCTACACCGAGTCCCGCATCAGCCAACTCCACACCAAAAGCCTCCTGCGCCTGAAAACCAAGCTGCGGCGTTACTTCGAAGAACGCGCCGGGGCCTGAAGTATGCCGGAAGACCCGAAATTAAACCTGGACGACTGGGACAGCCTGCCCCTGGATGAGAGCGCGGACGATTGGGACGCGCCCCCGGCCGTGCCGTCTGCCCCCGCCCCGCCTCCGCCGGAGGAAGCCCTCGCCGAAGCCGCCCCGGAGCCTGAGATATCCCCCGACCCCGTTGAGTCCATTGGCGCCGCTTTCCCTGAAACCGCTGACCCGGCTGTGGAGCCGGATTTTGAGGCCGACCTGGCCGCCGCGCTCCCGGCGGGCCTGGAGCCCGATCTGTCGGACTTTGACGCTCCCGAGGTGTTAGCCGAAGCCGCGCCGGGCGATACTCCCGAGCCGCCCGTTGCCTCGGACGAGGCGGACGAGCCCTGGGAGGCGGATGTTCCGGCTGATGAAACTTTCGGCCCGCCCCCGAACCTGGAGCCGGAACCGGCAGCCACGCCGGAACCGGCAACCGAGCCGGAGCCGGACTTTGAAATAGAAGTTGCGCCGGAAGAGCCCGCCCCCGTTATCGGCCCGGACAGCGACCCGGATGAGGGGGATGAAGACGAGGCCCCGTTTCTGCAGGCCAAAGACGGCGGCGAGACCCAGGCGGCGGCCGCTCCCGAGCCGCCGCCCCAAATGCCGGAAGTCGAGCTGAACATCGAAGACCTCAGCACCAAAAAAGTGGAGCTGGACATTGACGGCATTTTCCTGGAAAGCGCCGAAGCCGGAGCCCCGGCAGCGGACGAGCCCCAGCCCGAGCCGGAGCCCACAGCCCAGGCCACGGAAAAGCCCGCCGAAGCGGCGCCTCCCCCCGAGCCGGTCAAGAGAAAGATACCCAAAGCCAAGCTGCTGCTCATTGCCGTACCGGCGCTGTTGCTGCTTCTGGGCTTGCTCTTTGGGGCCTACACCCTCTTTTTTGCGGAAGAAGAAAAGCCCGTGGTGCGGGAGACCATCATCAGCCCCGAGGCGCCGCCGCGCGACCCGGAGCCGGGGGACATGCCGGTGGAGACCTTGTACGTCGGCTTTCCGGGCCCCCAGGGCGACACGCTGGTGGAAATCCTGGTCGTCCTGCATTACAACGATTTACCGGATCGCGCGCTCATCACCGACCGTCTGCCCACCCTGCGGGATATCATCTACCGGGCCGTCCAGGGCAAGGGCGCGGCCATGGTGTCCGACGGCGAGATTCAGCGGGTGCTGCGGGAAGAGCTGGCCGTGAGCCTCAACCAGGCCCTGGGCCGCGAAGCCGTCAACTACGTGCAGATAACCCAGATCAGGATTTTACATTAACGCATTCTCCGGGGCGCTTTATGATTCTCGATGTGCAGGGCGATAAAAGGTTTTTGGCGAAACCCTTTCTTGACCCGGTTATCGCTACGTTATGCTATCTGGTGATTACCAGCTATTTGATATTCACTCTATGGCCCTTGGTGTTTCATAGCGTTTTTTTTCAAGCAAACATCGTGAACAATTCCAGTCTTCGCCTGACTGGCCTTTATAATGGCATTGTATATTCAGCGATATTTTCTTCCGCATTCTTTTTCGTGTCGTCTTTTTGCAACCCTGATGTGAACGAAGATTTGGCACACAATAGGCATTACGTTTTCTTCAAAAACCATTCCTGGCTTCTCTTGTTGCTTTTGATTTTTCTATTCGCCTTTCTATTCAGCATTTTTTATACGATTCAAGATGACCCTGCAAATGGCGGGTGTTATATTTTGCACTGTGTTCCCGTTGAAAACAGGCCTATTCAGGGCACGGATATTTCATTCTTCCCCTTCGGATTCAACTCTTTAATATTAATAGTTTTTTATTACATCTGCTTCCATTGCTCCAGCCTCAAATGGATACAAATATGCAATAAAGTGTTGCAGAAATGTTTTTGGACACGCTTAAGACCGGGTATAAATTCCTGATTCTTAAAAGCGTTCAATACTCCGGGAAAAGAAGCCTCCCCAAAACCATCCCGCAAATGACCACGAGGCCGAGTGCGCTTTTGTTTGGCGCACCCGGCCTCGGGTTCTTAATCAGGCTTTTGCAAGCGCTTACCAGCGGGCCCGCATATGGGTCAGGACAAAGGCCTTGATTTCCTCGGCTTCGGCGAAGACACGGCCGCGTTCGCCAATGATGTCGGCGGCGAAGGCTTCGTCTTTGATGGCCGGGAGGTTGATGTCCACCGACAGCATGGCCGCGCGGATGGCCGCTTCCAGGATGATGGCCGAAACCCCGCAGTCGCTGATGGCGCCCTTGTTGCCGAAGGGGGCCAGCTTGGCCGCTTCGCGCATCAGTTCCAGGCACTGGCGGCAGATGGCCATGGGGGCCAGGGTGGCTTTCTTCACCCCGTCCTGAATGGCGGCGGAGCGCGCTTTCTTCTGTTCGTCGGTATCCTTGGGCAGCTTGAAGGTTTTCATGTAGGCGTCAAAAGCGTCCACGTCGCCCTGAGTGAGTTTTTTCAGGTTCTCAATGCCGTCCATGAAGGCTTTGAGCACAGCGGCGTTGGCTTCCTGGTGTTCCTCATAGCCCTTCTTGCCCTCGGTGAGGCTGGCCACCATGGCCCCCATCGAGGCCCCCAGGGTGGCCACCACAGCCGAGACGTTGCCGCCGCCCGGCACATGGGAACTGGAGGCGGCGACTTTCAGGAAGTCGTTGATGGTCATCGTGTAGAAATTGGTGATGTCGGACATGCTTCCCTCCCTTATTTCTGCTGAAGCTCAACGGCTTTGAGAAGGTTCTGCATAATCACCGTGGTGGTCAGGGAGCCCACGCCGCCGGGCACCGGGGTGATGGCCCGGACGATCTGGCTGACGGGCTCGGTGTCCACATCGCCGCAGAGGCTGCCGTCTTCAAGCTGGTTAATGCCCGCGTCAATGACCGTTTGGCCGGGGGCGACCATCTCGGCCTTGACCAGCTTGGGGAAACCGGCGGCGGCCACCACGATTTCGGCGGCTTTCACCGTGGCCGCCAGGTCAACCGTTTTGGTGTGGCAGACGGTGATGGTGGCGTCGCGCTTAATCAAGAGGCTGGCCAGGGGCCGCCCCACGGTGTCGCCCCGGCCCACCAGGGTGACTTTTTTGCCCTTCAAATCCAGGCCGCTTCTCTGAATCAGCTCAATGCAGGCCAGGGGAGTGGCCGGCACCAGGGCCAGGTGCTCCTGACCGCCCAGCAAATAGCCGCGGTTGACCGGATGCACGCCGTCAACGTCCTTTTTCGGGTCGATGCGGTTCATCACGTTTTCTTTTTGGATGGTTTTGGGCAGCGGCAGTTCCACCAGAATGCCGTGGACGTTTTTGTCCGCGTTCAAATCGTCCACCAGCTTGATGATTTCAGCTTCGGTGGCGGTGGAGGGGCGCACGTGGAGTTCCACCTTGACGCCCATCTTTTCCCCGACTTTTTCCTTGGACTGGGCGTACACGCGGGAAGCTTCGTCGTCGCCCACCAGCACCACGGCCAGTTTGGGCTGAATTCCCTTGGCAGTGACCAGCGCTTTCACCTGGGCGCCGATTTCTTCGCGCATGGCCGTGGCCACAGGCAGACCTTTAATGATTTCCGCAGGCATACTTGTACTCCTCTGGATGGTATAATCGTTCAGTTATCAAGGCGTCTTTGTTATGTATATCGCAAAGACGGCGAATATGCTACAATTCCTCTAACCCGCAAATAAGGCGGCCGAAAAAACAGCACAGGTTCTCATAATGGTATCGTTTCAATACTATACACCATGTCGGCCAAAATGAAAATACCTATTTTGCCGCTCCCGGCCCTTCTGGCCCTGCTGCTGCTCCTGGCCCTCCCCGGCCCGCTCCGGGGGGAGGAGGGGAGCGGCGGCCTGGACGCCTTTTCCGGGAACGCGGCCCTGCGGCGGGAAATCTGGCGGCTGGCGGCCTTCCCGCCCCCCGCCGTCCTGGGCGGGAATGGACAACGCTCCCTGACCGTGGACACTGTGGAGGGCCTGCCGCCGGTGACGGTCAACCTGGAGTTCGACGAGTTCCTCGACCCCTGGCCCTCGCGGCTGGAAATCGTCTTCCAGGCTGAGGATTCCGAACCGCCGGAGCTTTTCACTTTGGAAGACCGGCGGCCCTTTGGCGGCCCCAACCTCCGCTTGGGCGGCGCGGCCCCGAAAAAAGCGCGGGAGCGGTTCGGCTCCGCCCCG
>JAITVE010000226.1 GCA_031285975.1 Candidatus Adiutrix sp.
CCTGCATGATGATGCTGGCGGTGGTTTGGTTGTGGGGGGCGTTGCGGTAGAAGTCGTAACCGGCGTTCCAAACGCTGGCCTCGTTGCGGGGGTTGAGGGCCAGGCGGCGCTCCAACTCGTCGCGCACCATGGCCACGGTGAGGTTGCCGGGGCCGAAGACATAGGCGTTTTGGGGAATATAGGCATTCTGGGCCCGCAGGTCGGCCGCTCCCGCAATTAGGAGGGCCAAGGCCAGTGCACTTATATGAATTATAATCTTCATTCACCTGCCTCCAATCCGGGCTCGGGCCAGGTTTTCATCTTGCCGTCACCTTGTGGCGGTTTGGTGTCAGTGCGGTTACTAAAAATCGCCAAGTACCGCTTATTTTCCAGACTGTATGACCTGCTTGGCGAGTGAATTTTTTCGTCTGGCCAGGCGGAGGAGTCTTTTGAGCCTGGGATAGGCCGGTTGAGGCCATCCCAGGCTCAAAAGGCGATGACAACGCAGTCCAGGCGGAAAAAGTCGCCGCCGGACTGTCGGCTATAAAACACACCCTTCTCAGTGGGGCACGATGGTATTGCTGGGCTGCACCGTGACCATGGGTTTGGCTTTGAGCACGGTTTGGGAATCTTCAGGGCTGGCGGCGCGGCTTTTTTCCAGGTCAAGCTCCAGGCTGCCAAGGTCGATGGGGTCGATGGCCAGTTCCTCGTCTTCCATTTCCACCGAGCCGAGATCCATCTGATCCTCTTCCGGCAGGGGGGTGGCGGTATCGTCCGGCAGGTGCTGGAGGCCGGCCCCGGTGTCTTCAATGAATTCCACCATAATAGTGCGGTCGGCCACCGTTTCCGGCAGGCGCGTGCCGGTGGCGGTGGGGTTTTCCGCCGCTGGTTTAACGGGCGGGGGCGTTTCCAGCTTCAACTCTTCCCGCTCCCCGTTGGCAGCGGAGGAGAGCTGGGCCAGGGCCTGGCGGGCGGCTTCTTCCACGGCCTGGGGGATGGTGCTGGCCGCTTCCATGCCCGTTTCGTCATCTTCCGCGTCGTCTGGCCCTTCGGCTTCTTCGGCGGCTTCGGGCTTTCGCGTTTCTGCGGCTTTCGTGGAACTGGTCTCTTCGGCCGCTTTCAGGCCGGTGGCCGCAGCGGTTGGATTTTCCAGTTCCAGCTTCATCTCGGCGGGAGCGCCGGGCTCCGCTTCCGGGGCCGGGGGCTCCTGGGGCTCTGCGGCCGGGAGGGATTCAGGGGGCGAGACGCTCTCCGCTATTTCGATGAACTCCAGCGGCTGGGAAGCCGATGATTCTTCGGGGGCGGGGACTTCCTCGGATTTTTCTTCCACTGCGGGCGGCTCTTCGGGGGACGGCCCGGCTTCGGGAGCCGGTTCATTCTCAGAGGCCGCTTCAGCCGCAGGGGCCGCTTCAGCCGCAGGGGCAGCCTCGGCTTGGGGAGTTGGTTCAACCTCGGGAGCCGCTTCAATTTCAAATGCCGGCTGAATTTCGGGGGACGGCTCGGCTTCGGGAGCCGGTTCACTCTCAGAGTCCGCCTCGGCTTCGGGAGCCGGTTCATCCTCAGAGTCCGCCTCAGCTTCGGGGGGCGCTGCAACTTCAAGGGGCGGCTCGGTCTCGGGAGCCAATTCAGCCTCGGGAGCCGGGGCGGGGGGATAGGCGTGATCCATGGCGGCCAGAAGCTTTTTGGCCTCATCGGCGGCGTCTTCTTCCACCATGGCCGCGAATTCGGTTTTGCTCACGCCGGGGACGATTTCTTCCTCGGCTTCGGCGGATTTGCCGTCTTCATCCGGTTTCGCTTCCAGGCTCAGGGCTTCGGCCTCTTCCGGGTTTTCGGGGCGTGCGGCGGGCTGTTCGCCGCCGGGGGTTCCGGGGCCGCTGATGCGCACCTCAATCTGGCTGCAACCGGGGCGGATGAGCAGTTCGATAACGTCGCCGCCCGGCGTCACTTTGACTTCGAAATTGCTTTCCGGCGGCGACATCCGCACTTCCACCAGGCTGTCGGGGAACGGCAGTTTGACGGCCACGCGGGCCGCCGAGGGAGTCGCGGTGTTTTGTATATCGGTAGCGGAAGTCATAGGCCTCACCAAAGGATTCGAAGGGTTGCGGAGCGCGATCCGGGAGGGGAGTCGGCCTTCCGGGGTGAAAATTTTCGGTTGCGGGGCGCTTGCCGTATTGCATTTATATTAAAAATAATATAATATACCCTTAGTTTAGCATAATTGCTACTGAAATCCGCCTCGCTTTCAGGGAGAATTCAGTCGCAGACTCGTCTCTAAGGGGCCACACGGCGGCACAGCGCAGACAGTCCGAGCGGGGGCGAACCGAGAGTGCGCCCTTTCCACTTTATTATCGGCCAGTTAGGGCGGGAACTTGAAAGTCTCCCGGCTTGCGCCTGGCCGGTTGTGCTGTTCCGGGTTCCCTGCTATAATAAACTTGTCATGGTTACCGGCCTCCAACCCCAACCAGTATACCAAGGATGCGCCAAAATGCACAAACTCTACCGAAATTTGCTCGCTTTGCTCTGTTTCGCCATGCTGGCCCTCACCGCTTTCCCGGCCCTGGCCGACATTGAGGTGCAGGTCATGTCCGTCCAGGATCAGGCGGCGGCTGAAAAAGAAGCCGCCCGCCTCTTCGACATGGGCATTCCCGCCTTCAGCCGCGCGGAAAACGTGCCGGAACTGGGGCTGTGGAACCGCGTCTACATCGGCCCCTTTGAGACGGAAGCCGACGCCGCCGCCGCTGCCGAAACCCTGAAAAAGCAGGCGATCATCAAGGAATTTATAGTCAAAACCGAGTCAGCCCCGGCCGCTGTGGCCGCGACTGGCGCGGAAGCCCCCGCCGCTCCGGCCACCCCGGGCGCCTTTGAACTGCCCGTGGCCCAGACCCCGACTTACGGCGAGCCCGTGAGCCCGGAAATGGCCCGCGAACTGGGCCTGGCCCAGGAAGAAAGCGCCGCCAATGCGGGCCGCCTGCCGACCTACGGCGAATCCGCCGCCGCGCCCCGCACGGCTGCCGACGGCACGGGCCAACTGCCTCCGGGCGGCCTGAAACCCGGCGACGACATGCCGGGCCTGCTGACCAACGGCGGGGGCCTCCCGGCCGCGCCCGCCGCCCCGGCGGTGAACTCGGCCCAGGAGCCGGTGTCCAGCGCCCGCTTCCCGGCCCCCTCGGCTGGTGACGAGGCCCCTATCATGGTGGCCCAGGCCGAGCCCACCACCTTCACCTATAACGCTTTCGACGACGACCACGATGTGGTTATCGACCGTGACCGCATCCTGTCCGGCTTCACCATGCTGGTGGATTTGTCGTCCAGTATGCGCCGCATGAGCAACTGCCCCGGCTATGTTAAAGAAGAGGCCACGGCCACCCTGCTGCGGAAAATGAACCGCCGCATCCCCGACCGGGGCTACAACGCCAGCCTGCGGGTCTTCGGCTACCAGAGCGCCTTGCTCCGCAAGGACTTGACCACCCTGTACTACGGCCCCGCAACCTATAACCGGGAAGCCCTGGAAGACAGCCTGGCCCGCCTGGTGGCCGCCGACGCGGTTTCCCCCTTCGGCGATGCCCTGCAGATGGCGGACGGCGAACTGGCCAACATGGGCAGCCCCAAGGCCGTTTTGATGTTCTCGGATTTCGAATCCATGGAAGCCTCCGGCGACCCGGTGCGGGACGCGGCCAACCTGCGCCGCCGCTACGGTTCCGAAGTGCAGGTCTACACTTTCCACACCACCCGCCAGGCCTCGGCCGTGCGGCTGGCCCGCGCCGTGGCCGAAGCGGGCGGCGGCAAAGCCTATGACATGTGCCGCATGGTGAACGACGACGCGGCCTTTGAAAGCATGATGATGGAAATCTTCGGCGTCGGCGGCGGCCCCTGCACCGACGCGGACGGCGACGGCGTCTGCGACGACGACGACCTCTGCCCCGATACGCCCCAGGGCGCGCCCGTTGACTCGCGCGGCTGCTGGGTGGCGGCCTATTCCCAGTTCTTTGATTTCGACAAAGCCGAAGTCAAGAGCGAATACCTGCCCCGCCTCTCCCACGCGGCCAACCTCTTGATCGCGCACCCGGAGATCACCCGCGTGGTCATCGCCGGGCACACCGACAATGTGGGCGACCCTGAATATAACCTCAGCCTGGGCCGCTTCCGCGCCCAGACCGTCCGCAACATTCTGGTGAATTCCGGCGTGGACGCTAGCCGCCTGGTGGTGGAGTCCTACGGCGAAACCAGGCCCATCGGCCCCAACGACAGCGCCGAGGGCCGGGCCCGCAACCGCCGCGTGGAATTCCACATTGGCGACATGCCCGCCAACAGTTTTCAGAATTAAGGACGAGGCATGAACGTTCTTATCGCGGGGGGCGCCGGCTATCTGGGCGGCGCCCTGGCCCCTCAACTGCTGGCGGCCGGGCACCGGGTGACGGCGCTCGACCGCCTCTCTTTCGGCCCGGCGGCCGTTGACCCCCTGCGGGGCCACGACCGCTTTCGCCTTCTCACCGCTGACCTGCGCGATTATGCCGCCGTCATCGAGGCGGTGCGGGGGCAGGACGCGGTGATTCTTCTGGCCGCCCTGGTGGGCGAAGCGGCCTGCGACCGCGACCCCGCCGAGACCGTGGCCGTCAACTACCTGGCCAGCCTGAACCTCATGCGGGCGGCGGCCTATTATGGGGTGAAGCGTTTTATTTTCACCTCCACCGACTCCTGCTACGGGGCCCAGGAAAACGTTTTTCTCACTGAGGAAGCGCCGCTTAAGCCCATCTCCCTGTATGCCGAACTCAAGGCCCAAGTCGAGGCCGAATTTTTGGCCATGCCCAGGCCGGACAACTTTCACCCCACCATTTTGCGCCTGGCCACCCTCTTCGGCCTGGCCCCCCGGATGCGCTTTGACCTGGTCATCAATATTTTGACCCGCGAGGCCGTCACCGGGCGGGGAGCCAAAATTTTCAGCGGCGAGCAATGGCGGCCCCTGGTGCACGTGCGGGACGCGGCCAAAGCTTTTGTCGCCGCCCTGGCCGCTCCGGCGGACGTGGTTTCGGGGCAGATATTCAACGTCGGCTCCAACCGCCAGAACGTGCAGTTTAAGGACTTGGCGGGCATCCTGCGCCAGGCCATGCCCGAGGCCAAAGTCGAGACCGTGCCCCAGCCGCCGGATTTGCGCGACTACCACGTCTGCTTCGACAAAATCAGCGCGGCCCTGAATTTTAACCCGGACTTCGAGCCCGTGGACGGCATTTGCGAAATCCGGGACGCGATTCTCAGCGGCGCTCTGGGCGACCCCTACGACGTCAAGTACCGAAACGCTTAAGACCATTATAAATAAGGTATCCTGTTGCTTCCGTCAAAGATAAAACCGCTGGAAAAATTTCTGTCCTTCGCCCCGCCGCTCATGGGGGAGGAGGAAATCGCCGAAGTCGCCGATACCCTCCGCTCCGGCTGGCTGACCACCGGGCCCAAGACAGAACGCTTTGAACTGGCCCTGGCCGATTACCTGGGCTCGGGCCGGGGGGTGGCCGTCAATTCCTGCACCGCCGCCCTGCACCTGGGGCTGCACGTGCTGGGGGTCGGCCCCGGCCAGGGGGTGCTGACCACACCCCTGACCTTCGCCTCCACGGCCCACACCGTCCTCTACCAACAGGCCCGCCCCTATTTCGCGGACATTGACCCGGAAACCGGCAACCTCAGCCCCCGCGAGGCCCGCCGCTTTTTGGAAACCCAGTGCGCCCCCGGCCCGGACGGCTGCCCCCGCCACAAAATCACCGGCGATATCATCACCACCCTGCTGCCAGTGCACTACGGCGGGCACCCGGTGGAGTTGGACGGCTTCTGGGAACTGGCCATGGATTTCGGCTTGAACATGCTGGAAGACGCGGCCCACGCCATCGGCGCGGCCTACTATAACGGCTTCCCCATCGGCCACCGGGGCCTGAAGCCGCCCGAGGCCGCGCATCTGCAAGGGCTCACCGCTTTCTCTTTTTACGCCACCAAAAATCTGGCCACCGGCGAGGGCGGCTACCTCACCGCCGGGGACGACGCGCTGGTGGAGCGGGCCCGCCGCCTCTCCATGTACGGCATATCCGACAGCCGCCGCATCTGGGGCCGCTATGCCCCCCAGGGCACCTGGGTCTACGACGTGGCCGAGCTGGGCTTCAAATACAATATGATGGACATCCAGGCCGCCCTGGGCCTACACCAGCTCCGCAAACTGCCGGACTTCCTGGCCCGCCGCGCCGCCCACGCCGCCGCCTACAGCCGCGCCCTGGAAAGCGTGCGGGACATGGTCATCCTCCCCGCGGCCAAGCCGGAAGTCATCCACGCCTGGCACCTCTACCCCCTGCGTCTGCGGCCCGAAGCCCTGACCGTGGGGCGGGACGAATTTATCGAAATCCTGCGGGCCCATAACATCGGCACGAGCGTTTTGTTCATCCCCCTCCACTACCACAGCTATTACCAAAAAGCCTTGGATTATAAGGACGGCGATTTCCCCGAGGCTGAAAATTTCTTCAAAAACCTCATCAACCTGCCGGTGGCCCCGGCCCACAGCCCGGAGCGGGTGGCCGAAGCCGCCGATGTTCTGGCAAGCTTACTGCGCCAGTATAAGCGATGATTCCCGACCCGGCGGTCAACATTTGGGCGCAGACCAAAAACAGCCTCTACCCGCTCTATAAAGAGCGGGCCGAGGGCCGCCTCCCGGAAATGGACTGCCACGCCCAGGCCGCTGAAATTTATGCGGACTATAGTCTTCCCGAAGACCGCCTGCTGGACGCCGCCGGGGGCAGCGGCTATTTCTTCTGGTCGCTGAAACAACGCGGCCTTCTGGGCCATTACCACCTGCTGGATCAAACCGCCGACTTTGTGGACATGGGCCGCCGCGCCCTGGCCGCCGAACTGCCGCCGGAACGCTTCATCGTTTCGTCAATGCAGGAAACGCCGGGGCGTTATGAAGCCGTGTTTTGCCTCAACGCCCTCTTTTGCCTGCCGGACTATCGCCAGGGCCTGGAGCGGCTCCTGATGGCCGCCGGGCGGCTCATCATCCTGCGCAGCACCTTTGGCGAACGGAACGAAATCCGCTACGAAACCGACCCCTACCTCGACCCCGGCGCGGAACGGCTGAAGTCCTATTTCAACATCTGGCGGGTGGCCGAAGTGACCGCCTTCATGGAATCCTACGGCTTCGCCGTCCACACCGTGGTTGACCGCCGCACGAACGACCAGCCGGAAATCTCCGCCGGAAAATTGTTTCCCTGGCGGTGGCTGGTGGGAGTAAAAAGTTAAGACGGTCAACCTTGGCATACGCTGTCGCTGGCTTATTGTGGTACAATAAGCCAGCGACAGGAGCACACATCATGACCAACCTCGGCATACTCTGTTCAGACGAAGGCCTGGAACTGGCCGCCCTCATCGGGGCCGTTGAAAACGGGCGGTTGCCCGCAGCCAGCAAAATGGTCGTCGCCGACCGCGACGGCGCCTCCCTGGCGTTGGCCCGTGAGGCCGGGCTCTACGGGGCCTTCATCCCCCGCGCGGCCTTTCACGCCAACCGCGACGGCTACGAACGCCGCCTGGTGGAAATTTTGCGCGGCGCGGAAGTCGAAGCCGTGGCCCTGGCCGGTTTCGACCGTGAACCCGGCCCCGTGCTCTGCGAAGCCTTTCCCGGCCGCCTCTACGGCCAGGGCCTGGGCCCGGCAGAGCTGGTGGACGAGCTGGAAAAACGCCTGCGCCGCGACCTTTTCACAATCGCCGGGAAAGCGGAATAACTCATGGCCAAGAAAAAGCAGAAAACCCCGCCCGCCCCCGCCCCCGCGCCCAAAGCGGAAGCGGCGGCCTTCAACCAACCCTTCGGGGCCCTGTCCGGCCTGAAAAAGAACCTGGCCGTTCAGGCCGCCGAGAAAAAACCAGCCCCCAAACCGGCCCCGCCGCCGCCTCCCCCGGCCCCCTCAGACGACGCGCTCTTTATGTCCGAAATGGCCGACGTCACCCCCCTGAACGGGCAGGGCAAGCGGCGGCCCAAGGAAGAACTGCCGCCCCACGCCTGGCCCACCCCCGCCATCCCGGACGAAGACATGGAAGTGCTGCGCAACCTTTCAGATTTGGTGAGCGGCAAGGCAGAATTCGACCTCACCTACACCGACGAATTCGTGGAGGGCCAGACACGCGGCCTGCCCCCGGCCCTTATGGATCAACTGCGGGCCGGGCATATTCCCTTTCAGGAGCACCTCGACCTCCACGGCTACACCCTCACCCAGGCCGAGGCGGCGGTGACCCGTTTTATCCTGGACTCCGTGGCCCTGGGGCGCGGCTGCGTGCTCTGAATCCACGGGCGGGGCCTGGGCTCGCACGACGGCGTGCCGGTGCTGAAACGTTATTTGGAAACCTTTCTCC
>JAITVE010000380.1 GCA_031285975.1 Candidatus Adiutrix sp.
GCCGCCAGCACCGGGGCGGCCGTGCTGGGCCGCCGATAGCTGGAGGGGCTGACCGGGCCCCCGGCCAAAAAATTCAGCAGGTGTGATTTGCCCGCGCCGGTGGGCCCGCAGAGCGCCGCCGCCAGGGGCCCCTCGGGGTGGGCCAGGCGGTCGGCCAGCGTCCCCAGCCGCGCCCCGGCCTCGGCCAAGGCTTCCGCGAAGCCCTCCGCGCCGGAGAGCGCCGCGAGGCAGCTTTCCATTTCTTTGACGGCGCTATCGACTTGTGTATTCGCCATTCGTCCTCCCGCACAACAGTCCGCATCATTATAGCCAAGTCTTTGCCGGAAAGCAAAAATTCGGTTTTACGGAAACTTGACATAAGCCTAAGATTCCAGGTATGATATAAAGATACAGGAATTATCATGGGGCCGCATTGGTTCCCAAAATCACATCCATTCGCTCACCCCGAGAATGGAACCCTATGGAGGATTTATGAAAAAGCTCGTCCTGATGCTTGCCTGCGCCTGCGCTATGGTGCTCGCCGTCGGCCCCGTTATGGCGGCCGACGCGCCGTTCCACATCGGCGTGGTCACTGGAACCGTCTCCCAATCTGAAGACGACCTGCGCGGCGCTGAAGAACTCATCAAAGAATACGGCGATGTGGAAAAAGGCGGCTACATCAAGCATCTGACCTACCCGGACAACTTCATGAGCGAAATGGAAACCACCATCTCCATCATCGTGGGCCTGGCCGACGACCCCCTGACGAAAGTGGTCGTGGTCAACCAGGCCATCCCCGGCACCACCGAGGCTTTCCGCCGCATTCATGAAAAACGTCCCGACATCCTCCTGTTCGCGGGGGAAGCCCACGAAGACCCGGGCGTCATCACCCAGGCCGCCCCGGCCAGCGTGCTGTTGGCCGTCAACACCGACAACATCACCCGCGGCTACAGCATCCCCTACGGCGCCAAGAAAATGGGCGCCAAGAGCTTTGTTCACATTTCCTTCCCCCGCCACATGAGCTATGAGACCCTGGGCCGCCGCCGGGCCATCATGGAAGTGGCCACCGAAGACCTGGGTATGAATTTTTACGCTGAAACCGCGCCCGACCCCACCGGCGACGTGGGCGTGGCCGGGGCCCAGCAGTATATTTTGGAAAAAGTGCCTGCCTGGCTGGAAAAATACGGCAAGGACACGGCCTTCTTCTGCACCAACGACGCCCACACCGAGCCCCTGTTGAAGAAAATCGCCGAGTTGGGCGGCTATTTCGTGGAAGCCGACCTCCCTTCACCGACCATGGGCTATCCCGGCGCGCTGGGCATTGAGTTCACCGACGCGGAAAAGGGCAACTGGCCCGCCCTTCTGAAAAAAGTTGAAGAAGCGGTGGTGGCGGCCGGCGGCGGCAAGCGCATGGGCACCTGGGCCTTCTCTTACGGCTTCACCACCACGGCGGGCCTGGCCGAGTTCGGCAAGCGCATCGTCGAAGGCACGGCCAAGATAGACAACCCCAAAGACCTGGTGGCCGCCTACGGCAAATACACCCCCAACGCCAACTGGAAGATGTCCTATTACACGGACGCGGGCACCGGCGTGGCCAACAAGCAGTTCGGCCTGGTCTATCAGGACACTTACGTGCTCGACCAGGGCTTCCTCGGCGCCACCGACATTGAAGTGCCCGAGAAGTATTACATGATCAGTAAGTAAGGGGTTCCAACCCTTAAACGCGCAAAGGCGGGAGAGTGCTCTCCCGCCTTTTTTGTTATCCAAATCCGCTGTCAGTACATTTTGACGTGGGGAATAAGGCGACGTAGAAGCCACTTATGGAATGCGTTGGTGACGAGGGCAGTCAATCAAGTAGCATCCATACATAAACCATAGTCTCATCGTTACTTCCGGCTTATATTCCTCATGTAGTATTTTGCAGTAAGCCTGTAAAATATCATCCTTTTCTTTTTGGAAATTCTGGGCGTATTCTCTTTTATCAGCTTCCGTAAAATCTGTATCCAGTTCTTCAGCGTGGATTTCAGCAATGGCTTTATCTTTTTCTTCCATCACCGCTGCAAGTTTTTGTTTCATCGTATCCATTTTTTGCCGCGCCTTCAATCCGTAGAAATACGGCGCAAGCCATGACGCGTCAGTATAATACTCAGCGCGGTCGTACATCTCATTGTGTTTTTCATATTCTCCGCAAAGAAAATATATACCCGCTATTTCAGATTCTGCAATATATTCCCAGGCTTCTTCATTTTCTTCACCAGCCAGCTCATCCGCAATTTTGACGGCCTCTATTTTTTCACCGCTATAAAAACAGCAGGCCGCATATCCGTATACAATCCGCCGTTCATCTTGATGTTGGGGCAACAGTTTTTCGAAAGCCGCCTTAGCCGCCGATATGTCGCCGCGCTGATAGAAAGCAACCGCAAGGTTGTATTGATATTTCGGCTCTGTACTCAGGGTGCAGGCTTTCTCAAATAATTCCAGCGCCTCATGCGTGTCACCGTTTTTCATATAAAGTCGGCCGAGCGCGTTATAGGCGTTCGGCACATCTGGGTTCAATTGTACGGCTTTTTCAAGGCAGGACAGGCATTTTTCTTTATCATCGTCATCTTCATAGAAAAACGCCAAATTCGTATACATCCGCGCCTTATCCTGTGCGCTGATTTCATCAGCATAACGCGAAAGAAAATCCTCCATAAGCGTAATCGGACATAAATGTTCATAGCGCAACTCAAAAGAAACTGCGGCAAGCTGGCATACGGCTTCGATGTCTTTTGGGTTTTCCTTTATACGCTCTTCAAGATACTTTTTATATTCATGAAAAACATGAGCATAATCATCGTAATCTTTCTCTCTGATTTCGTGTTGCACATATTTTATATATTCAGATATATTCACAAGCCTTGTCTCCACGCGTCACATTAAATGGTAGGGATCGACGTCGGCCACGAGGCGCACTTCGCCGGGCAAATTGGAGCGGAGTTTTGGGAGCCACTGTTCCAGGAATTGGTGGCGGAGGGACACGGTGGGGGAGAGGACGAGAAGCTGGTAGCGGTAGCGGTTCTTGATTTTAGCCATGGGGGAGGGAACCGGGCCCAGGAGTTCCAGGCCGGGTTCCAGGCTGGCCAGGATTTCCCGGCCAGTGCGGGCGGCTTCTTCGGCCAGGGCGGCCAGGGTTTCCTCATGCGGGCCGCTCAAGCGGACTAAGGCCAGCCGCCCGAAGGGGGGGTAGCCCAGTTCGGCCCGCACGCCGATTTCCGAGTGGAAAAAGGCCTCGTAATCGTGCTCGGCCACGGCCCGCAACACCGGGTGGCCGGGGGTCATGGTCTGGATGAGCACCGTGCCGGGAGCCTCGGCCCGCCCGGCCCGCCCGGAAACTTGGGAGAGAAGCTGGAAGGTGCGCTCCGCCGCCCGGAAGTCCGGCAAATTCAGGCCCAGGTCGGCCTCCACCACCCCCACCAGGGTGAGGTTGGGGAAGTCGTGCCCCTTGGCCGCCATTTGCGTGCCGACTAACAGATTGAACTCACCGTTGGCGAATTTTTCCAGAATTTGCTTGAAACCGCCCCGGCGGCGCACGGAATCCGTGTCCAGGCGCACGCCTTTGGCTTTTTCAAAATGCTTTTCAGCCATTTCCAGGAGCTTTTCCGTGCCCACCCCAAAATAGCGGAAGAGGGGGGAGAGGCAGCTGGGGCAGGTCTCCGGCGGGGCGGCCCGGTAGCCGCAGGAGTGGCAGATGAGCACCTGGCGGCCGCCGATTTCGGCAAAACCGTCGGCGACGGTTTTGCCGGGGTCGTCGGGGCCGTGGAGGGTGAGGGTGCGGCTGCAATGGGGGCATTTCAGGGCTTCGCCGCATTTGAGGCACATGGGCAGGTTGGCCATGCCCCGGCGGTTGATGAACAGCAGGGCCTGTTCGCCCCGGGCCAGGGTGTCGCCCAGGCGCTGGCGCAGAATGGGGCTGAGGGCCTGGCGCTGGCGGCTGGGCTCCGCGCCCTGATTCACCAGTTCGACCTGCGGCAGCACGGCGGAGCCGGGGCGCTCGGTCATTTTGAGCATCCCCAGGCGGCCATCTAAAGCGGCCTGGTAGGACTCGAAGGACGGCGTGGCCGAGCCCAGCACCAGCACCGCGCCGGATTCCGCCGCCCGCCGCCGGGCCATGTCGCGGCCATTGTAACGGAGGCCGTCGTCCTGCTTATAGGCCCAGTCGTGCTCTTCGTCCACCACCACCAGGCCCAGGTTTTCCAGGGGGGCGAAGACCGCGCTGCGGGCCCCCAGCACCACCGGCACCAGCCCGCGCCGGATGCGCAGCCATTGGTCGTGCCGCTGGGCGGCGGTGAGGCCGGAGTGGAGCACGGCCACCTTATCGTGCCCGAAGCGGCTTTTGAGCAAACCTTCCAGGCCCACGGTGAGGCCGATTTCCGGGGCCAGCCAGAGCACTTCGCGGCCCTGGGCCAGGCATTGCTCCGCCGCCCGCAGGTAGACCTCGGTTTTGCCGCTGCCGGTGACGCCGAAGAGCAGGAAGGCCTTGTGCTGACGCGCTTCCAGGGCCTCGCCCAGGGCGGCCAGGGCCGCAGCCTGCTGGGCGCTGGGTTTGGGGATGGGGGCTTTTTCCATGAAAAGGGCGCGGTTGGGGTCGTCGCGGAAGACTTCCACCTTATGCAGTTCG
>JAITVE010000043.1 GCA_031285975.1 Candidatus Adiutrix sp.
TTGAATCGTCATTTGAATATACCGAAACGCCCGATCAGCGCACGGCCATTGATGATGTTCTGCGGGATCTGGCCGCCCCCCGCCCCATGGACCGCCTGGTGTGCGGCGATGTGGGCTATGGCAAAACCGAGGTGGCCATGCGGGCCGCCTTCAAAGTGGTGGCCGAAAAGCGGCAGGCCGCCGTGCTGGTGCCCACCACCATCCTGGCCGAGCAACACGGGCATACTTTTGAGGAACGCCTGGCCCCCTGGGGCGTCAAGGTGGCGGCCCTGTCCCGCTTCAAAAAACCGGCTGAAATCAAAGAACTATTGAAACTCATCGCCGAAGGCCAGGTGGACGTGGTGGTGGGCACCCACCGCTTGCTCCAGAAAGACGTGAAATTCAAGGACTTGGGCCTGGTGGTCATCGACGAGGAACACCGCTTCGGGGTCTCCGACAAGGAGAAGCTGAAAAAGCTGCGGGCCCAGATTGACGTTTTGGCCATGAGCGCCACGCCCATTCCCCGGAGCCTCTCCATGTCGCTGGCGGGCATCCGTGACCTCAGTTCCATCACCACCCCGCCGCAGGACAGGCTGGCGGTCAAGACCACCCTCTTGAAATACGAGGACGAAGCGGTCTGCGAAGCTATCGACCGGGAGCTGGCCCGGGGCGGCCAGGTCTTCCTCATCCACAACCGGGTGCGGGACATTCAATTGTGGGCGGACAAGCTGCGGCGGCTCATGCCCCTGGTGAAGTTCGGCGTGGGCCACGGCCAGATGAAGGAAAACGAGCTGGAAGAGGTCATGACCAAGTTCCTTAACCGCGAAGTGGACGTGTGGATCACCACCACCATCGTGGAATCGGGCCTGGATTTCCCGGCGGCGGGCACCATCATCATCGACCAGGCCGACCGCTTCGGCCTGGCCCAGCTCTACCAGCTTCGCGGCCGGGTGGGGCGCGGCAACCAGCAGGCCTATGCCTACCTCATGGTCGATAACCCGGACATCCTCACCGCCGACGCGAAAAAACGCCTCAAGGCCATCCTCGACCACAGCGACCTCGGCAGCGGCTACCAAATCGCCATGCACGACCTCCAGATTCGCGGCAGCGGCAACATCCTGGGCGCGGCCCAGTCCGGCCAGGCCCAGTTGGTGGGCTATGAAATGTACACCCAGCTTATGGAGGAAGCCATCCGCGACTTGAAAGGCCAGCCAGCGGAGGAGGAATTCGAGCCCGAGGTGGCCATGGGCGTCCCGGCCTACCTGCCGGAAGCCTATGTGCCGGACACCGAATCCCGCCTGGTGCTCTACCGCCGCCTGGCTTCCAGCAGTGCCTTTGAGGAAATCGAGGCCCTGAAAGCCGAAATGCGCGACCGCTTCGGCCCGCCGCCGGAAGAGGCCCAGAGCCTGACGGCCATGATGGAAATCAAAATCATGCTCAAAAAAGCCGGGGTTCACCGCCTGGAAACCGGCAGCGGCGGCCTCACCCTGACTTTCGGGCCCAATGGCCCGGCCAATTACGAAAAAGTCATGGCCCTGGTGATGGACAAAAGCCGCAAAGTGCGCCTCTCCCCCAGCGGAAAACTCTTTGTCGGCGACGTGCGCCTCCGCAGCGGCGCGGATTTGGAACTGGTGAAAAACTTCCTGCCGGGCCTGGCCTAAATCTGTACTGGATTACTTGGTCATATTGGTTTACAATATAAGGTCAAAGAATACGGGGCTGGCCAGTATACGTTAGTTACGGTAAGCCGCCGCCCTCGCGTGTCGTCATTCCTGCCTACGCAGGAATGACGGAGTGTAAAAACGTGATATTCGTACCATAAACTTCCAAGAGCCGTGAAAACTATGCCGTACCGTTTGAGCCGACATATCTGGCCGATGCTGCTCCTGGCCGCCCTCACGCTGGCCGGGTGCCGGGAAGAGCCCTGGAACCCGGAAGTGGCCGGGCTGGTCAACGGCCGCCCCATTGCCAGGGCGGCGGTGAACCGGGTGCTGGAATGGGGCTTCTATCCCCAGCTGGGGCAGGACGGCGAACGCGGCGGCGCGGTGGCCGTCAGCCAGGTGCTGGACAAGCTCATCGACGAGCAGCTCATCCTGGCCGAGGCCGGAAAAGCGGGCCTCACCGTGAGCGAGGCTGAAGTTCAGCAGTTGGAAAAGGCCCTCGACACGGCCTGGTTCGGGGTCAAGCCGCCACCGGCCGAGCGGGACGAACTGCGTCAGGCCTTGCGCAATCAGATACTCTTGCGTAAAATGACGGAAAAAGTTATGGTCGATAACCGGGTGCTGGCCGCCAACGAGTGGGCCGCGTTCTGGGAAGGCTGGCCGAAGAACGCGCACCGCCGCTTTCTGGTGCGGGCGCTGATGATCCCCCCGCTGGTGGAACTGCCGGAAATACCCGAGCGGCAGCGGGCCAGCCTCGACCAACTGGGCGAATATTTTGAGGCCGAGGGCTTTTCGGTCATCATCTCCGAGCCCTTCTGGCTGTCGGAGAGCAGGGCGGAGCCGGAAATTCTGGCCGCCCTGGAAGCCGCGCTGGAAAGCGCCCTGGAAGAACGCCGGCCGGTGGGCCCCTTCCGCCTGGAAGCAAGCTGGGCGGCCTATGAAGCGCTGGAATTCGACCCCGGCCCCAGCCTGGAGGAAGAACTGCGCACCGCCGCCCAGGCCTTTGAGGAACTGGCCGGGGAACGGGCCTTCCAGGCCTGGCTGAAAGATTTGAAAGCCGCGGCCGACATTCGGATAAACCCCTCCCTGGCGGGCCTGGCTTCTACAGAGGAAAAACTCGAAGAGGATATATGAAAAAGCTTATCGTGATACTCGCGGCCCTGGCCCTGAGCGGCTGCTCCTGGTTCGGCTCCGATGAGTCCGAAACCGACCCCACCCAGGAAAGCTACCAGTCGGACAGCTACACCTCCGCCGCGCCCGCGCCCCGAGTCCCCCTGCCCACCGAAGGCACGGCGGTAGACCGCATTGTGGCCGTGGTCAACGGCGAACTTATCACCATGCGCCAGCTTGACGGTCGGGTGAGCGGCCTGATGAACACCCGCCAGGCGGCCGGGGTCAGCCGCGACGAGATGCGCGCCCGGGTGCTGGAAGCCCTGGTGGATCAGGAACTGGTCAACCAGGCCGCCAAGGCCAAGGGCGTCTACGTCACCGCCTCTGACGTGAACGCGGCCCTGGAGAGCATCAAGAACGACAACAACCTCACCGACGACCAGTTCCGGGCCTCCCTGGCCAACAGCGGCACCAGCCTGGAGGCCTTCCAGGAAGACTTGCGGGTGGAACTCTTGCGGAACAAAGTGCTGGGTTCCCAGGTCATGAGCAAGGTGGTGGTCACGGAAAAGGAAGTGCTGAGTTTCCTGAACGGCAAGGGCCCGGATATGAGCGGGATGCCCGCCCCCCCCGGCGGCCGCGCCCCCGGCACGGATACCCGCCCCCTGCGGGTCATCTTCCTGCCCCTTGACCCCAACAACCGTGCGCAAATTCTGGCCGAAGCCCGCCGCATCAAGGCCGAAATCGACGGCGGCCTGAGCTTTGCCGAGGCGGCGGCCCGCTATTCCCAGGGGCCGGGCCGCGACAACGGCGGCGACACCGGCGAGGGCATGACCGTGGACAAGCTGCCCCCGCCCATCCAGGCCGCCCTGACCACCCTCTCCCCCGGGCAGGCCAGCGAACCGCTGGAAGCCGGTAACGCCGTGGTGCTGTTGACTGTGGCCGAAGGCGGCGGCGTTAGCCCGGCGCCGAGTTCTGTTGCCTCCGGCGATGGGGAGGCCTCGGCCGACAGCTTTAGCCCCGAGCAGAAGGAAAGCGCCCGCCGCCAGCTGGAAGCCTATAAAATGCAACAGCGCTATGTCGAGTGGGTGGGCGAGCTGAAACGCAACGCCATCGTCAAAGTCAACCTGTAAAGAGGGACTGCATTGATAAAGAAAAACGAACACCAAGCCGCCGGCAAAGCCCTTCGGGAAGCCGCCGCGCCCGCACCGCCCCGCGACCGGGGCGGCAGGATGCGCCGCCCGGCCGCCCAAGGCACGGGCGCTTCCGGCAATGTGCCGGACGTGGCCCGCCTGGAAAAAAGCCTGGAAGCCATGGGCCAGCTCTTGAAAACCAAGCGCGAAATCAATGGCCTGACCCGGCGCGACATTGTGGTGAAAATAAAAATCCCCCTCGACCAGCTTGAAGCCATTGAGGACGGTCGCCTCTCCACCCTCCCCCCGGTCTTCGCCAAGGGCTTCCTGCGGGCCTATGCGAACGAATTGGGGCTGGACGCGGAGACGTTGCTGGACGATTCTCGCAAAATGACCGGCGGCTTCAAAAACGAGCCCGCCAGCCGCGAACCCCTGGCCCCCCGCTATGTGGAAACCAGCGTCGGCTCCATCGGCTGGCGGCCGGGCCCGAGGCTGATAGTGGCGGGCGCGTTGCTCGTCGCGGCCATCGCGGTGGGCTTCTGGCTGCAACCGGGCTGGCGCAGCGCGGTGACGGCCCTGCTCCCCGGCGGCTCAGAAGCGGAAACGGCGGCCCCCCCGACCATTGGCGGCAGCCTCTCCCGGCCCCCCAGCGAAGGCGAGACAGTCCCGGCTGAACCCCCGGCGGAACCCGTTCGGGTGGATACCGCCGCAGCCGAAGAACCCCCGGCGGAAACCGCCCCGGAAGTCGCCGCTGTGGAGCCCGCCACGGAGGCCCCCGTTGAGCCCGCGCCCCTGCCGGTGCTCAGCTCCCCCACCTCCCTGACCCTGACCAGCACCAAGAACCAGGCCTGGGCCGAAGTGACGGTGGACGGCGGCAACCCCGAATTTTTCTGGTTCGCCCGCGCCGGTGAATCCGCCAAAGTCATTGCCAGCGAATCTATCGTGGTCGCCTCCGGCACCGCCAAAGATCTTCTGGTGCTCTGGGACGGCGAGGAAGAGCTCGGCCCCCTCTCCCAAACCACCGCCACCACCGTGCGGGTTCGCTTCCCCAAGTAAGCAGCGGACATCAGGCCTAACAAAAGCCGTCATTCCGATTAAAATTGGAGTGACGGCTTTTTTTAACTATATGAATACGTGATAATTTTTGTCTGCTACCGTCATTCCGGCGAAAGCAGGCGCCCATGCCTTTCCCGCACCGCAGGTAGCCGACCATGCTGGCTATCGCCCCCCTGCGTCATACCGGCGAAAGCCGGTATCCATTTCCAGTAGCGCAGGTTTTGCCGACTAGAGCATTTTGCAATTTACCTGCCTTTAGTAAATTGCAAAATACGCAAACATCCGGGCGCTTTTCATTTTTCGCATATGACCTTGAAACAGAAAAGCGCTCTAAGCTACTCCCGCACTCGTCTTCCCCCGCCGATGGTGTGAAAAGCAAGAAGAACAAATGAAGATAGAGGTGTACCGACAAGCGGCTCCACTGGAAATGGATTCCGGCTTTCGCCGGAATGACGGTGGTGGAGGGATTGGCAGGGGAGCTATGCCCATCAAAGAAAAAGGCCTGGGCCCGCCTTCGCCTGGGTGATGGAGGGGGGCGCGGAATATAGAAAATTCGCTCTTTACAGCGGCAAACGCACTTTTACGGTGGTGCCCACGCCGAGGGTGGATTTTAGCTGCACGTCGCCGCCGTGGCGCATCACCAGGGAGCCGACCAGGCTGAGGCTCAGGCCCACGCCCACTTCGCCTTTGGTGGAGAACAGGGGTTCCAGGGCGTGCTTGAGCACGTTTTCGCTCATGCCCCGGCCGTTATCTTTGACCGTAATTTCCAACGCGCCGCCGGTGATCTCGCCCAGCACCAGCACCCGGGGCTCCTCGGCGGAGAGCACGGCCTCCAGCGCGTTTTGGAGAATGGCTTCCAGGATGGAATCCACATCCGCCGCCACCATGTTCACTGGCTCCACCCGCCGCGCCGAGTTGAGGAAAACGGTTTTTTCCACCTTGTCCCGCACGGCCTCCAGCCGCTCCGGGCTGTTGTGCTGCACCGAATACAGCACCTTGGAGGTCACCAGCTCCCAGGCCGCGTCCGCCGCTTCGGCCACAATGATGCGCTCGGCCTCCCCCGCGTCCGCCTCGGTCATGCGGATGAGCTGCTCCAAAAGGTGGATGGCGCTCTCCTGGCTGTTGCGGCTGTCGTCCAGGTATTCCTGCCGCTTGTCCGGGCTCTGGTCGGGGTTGTGGAAGTCGATGAGGTTGAGGTAGCCGATGGAGGCCGCCAGGATGTTCTTGAAATTGTGCGCCAGCCAGCCCGCCAGTTCGTTCTGGGCCTCCAGCCGCCGCGAGAGGGTCTCTTTTTCCAGGGCGGCTTTTTTGGCGGCCTGGTCGGCCAGGCAGCGGTCGGCCAGGCCGGGCAGCTGTTCAAGGTATTTTTCGGTTTTAACGCAGTAATCCCAGGCCCCCAGGGCCAGGGCCCGCACCGCCGCTTCCTCTTGCCCGCAGCCGGTGGCGATGATCAGGGGGGGCGGCGATTCCAGTTTGTTCAGCTTTTCCAGCAAGTCCAGCCCGCAGCCGTCATTGATATAGTATTCCGCAATCACCAGGGCCGGGCGGCGCTCCTGACACATGGAAAAGCCGTCGGCCACCGTCAGGCAGGCCGCCGTCTCATAGCCCGCCGCCTGGAGCGCCCCGGCGGCGGCTTCGGCCATGGCCTGGCCGTCTTCCACTATCAATATCAGGCTCACGATGTTTCCCGCTCGCGGACTCTTGGCTTGTCAAACAACACGCTCAGGGCCAGAAGCCCCGCCCCCACGCAGATGCCGATGTCGGCCGCGTTGAAGGCCGGCCAGTGGTAGGCCCCGATATACACGTCGAGAAAATCCACCACCGCGTTCCAGCGGAGCCGGTCGTGAATGTTGCCCAGGGCCCCGCCCCAAATCAGCCCCAAAGCGGCCAGAAGCATCCGGTCGCCGGGCCGGGCCTTGACGTAAAAATAGATGAACGGCAACAGCGAAACAGCGGCCAGCCCCGCCATTTTCAAACCCTGCGCCTCGGGGCTCCCCCCGCCCCAGTTGGCCAAAAGGCTGGAAGCCGCGCCGGGGTTGTGGGTGAGGATGAGGTTAAAAAACCCCGGGATGACCTCCAGCGGCTCCCAGGGATTGATATATTTCCCGGCCAGGTATTTGGAGGCGAGATCCAGCGCCAGGGTGAAAATGCCCCAAAAAGCCGTGATCCGCCATTTGCTCTTTTTCAATGATTCACCGTCCGCTCAACTGCCGCTCTGGGTCAGTTCGCTTAAATTTGCCAATTTGGGTTCCAGAATGTTCAGAATTTCCGGCAAATCTTTGCCCTTCAATTTCAGCATTTCCCAGGCCGCCGGGGAAATCGGCGGCACCCAGGGGTCGCCGGCGTAGCCGAAGCCCCAGCCGCGAATGATGGAATCGGCAATGTGCACAATGGCCGTGCATTCCGGCTGCACCATGGCCCGCTCCGGGTTGTGGTGCAGGCGCATGGGCTCGGCCAGGCTCTCGGGCAGGTTCCAGTGCTCGGCCAGCCACTGCCCGATTTCGCCGTGGTGGAAATCCATAACCGCCGTTTCCGCCTCGTAGAACAGCACGTTGTCGCTCTCGACTTTGCTTTTGATGAGATCCATCTCCTCGGGCATGTTCAGGGCCAGCACCACTTTGCCCAGGTCGTGCAGCAGCCCGGCCACCAGGATTTCCTCCGCGTCGTCGCGGCCCAGGGCCGTGGCCACCGCGCCGGAAGCCGCCGCGCAGCCGATGGAGTGCTCCCACAGCCCGGCCATGCTCTTCTGGATCATGTCAAAGACGGAACTGGTCAGCACCAGGCCCTTGACCACGTCAAAGCCCAGAATCATCAGGGCCTGGGCGATGGAGCTTATCTTGCGGGACATGCCGAAAAAGGCGCTGTTGGCCATGCGCAGCACCTTGGCCGAGAGCACCTGATCCTGGGTTATCAGCCGCCCCACTTCCGCCGCGCTGGTTTCCGGGTTTTCCACCAGCCGCGATATTTTGGCCACAATGCCCGGCACGGTGGGCAGGTTCTTGATGCGCCTGACCTCGCGCTTGGCGGCCACACGGTCGTTTAAGCCGGTCGTCGTCACTGGGCTGCTCCTTCTTCCGCCGCCGGTAAAATCGCGGCCAGGGCCTCGTCGCGCTCCCGGCGGGCCCGGTCGATGAGCGCGGCTTTCAGGGCCGCCATCAGGGGCAGCCCGGTCACGCGGGCGAAGCGCCCTTCAAGCTCGGCGCACCGGTTCTGAAAGGTTTCCTCAAGCTCTTCGGGAGTCTGCTTGTTCTCTTCCTCAATGACGATGCTGTCGATGTTCATGCGGGTCAGCATCCGCAGGAGGCCTTCCGTAACTTCCGACCCCTGACCGGCCAACAGCACGCCGTCGCTGCGTTGCAGCTTCTGGGCCAGAATCTGTCCCGGCTGGGCGTGCTCAACGGAGATACGCTTCATGCACTAACCTCGCGCCCCCTTCGGGGGGCTTTGCGCCGCCGTAGCCGCGGCGCCGTCCAAACGGCCCGGCCGGACGCGAACCGCCTTCGCGCCCCGGCTTGTTAATTTGGGCTCTGCCCTAAACAATCTGAACGTTTTCCTGGCCAGGCGCGAGCAACGCAGCCAGGGAGATGTTCAGGTTTTTTACCGACTGAACCTTAGAGACTGGATTTTATCGGCCGTCTTGTTGTATAGTTAATCAGCGGCCGCCGCCTGGCCTCCCGGATCGACCGCTTTGAGTATTCATGATATTATATCATTATTTGCGGCTTTTACAACTATACAGAAGAAAGGCCCGCCTGCGGGCCGGATGGGAATGACGGATTATGATTTTGGAATGCGAAAATTGCGGCCATACGCCCGCCCACGCCAGCTGCCCCGCCTGTGACGAGGCCGTGCCGCAGTGGGCCAAATTCTGCCCTCACTGCGGCCGGGAAATGCAGCGCGAACAAGCGCCCGCGCCTGAGGGCGACCCCTTTGCCATGGAAAACCGCCGCCTCTGCCCCGACGGCAACTGCATCGGCATTCTGGACGCCGAGGGGCGCTGCGTGGTCTGCGGCGCAACGGAATAAGCCGCCCCTGTCCGACTTTTTCCAAGCCCCGAACAAGGGCCGGGGTGGGGCGGCGCACAGGTGAAAGCCCGTGTGGACACACGCTTTATTCTTGGGATGAGGAGGTTCGAATGCCTTTGTTACTCATAGCCGGGCTCGCGGTGTTGCTGCTCGGCCTGATTTTGTTTATTGTCTGGTTCGGATATTTGCTGGTTCTGATTAAAGCCCTATTGCCCGCCTTCTTAATGGCTGGCGGCGCGGTGGCCGCCTATCTGGGCTGGGAGGAATGGCGCGACAAGCGGACGCCGGTTATGGATTTTTCCAGCCCGGACGAAGCCAGCCGCTACACGGCGGAAGCCGCCGTCTACCAGGCCCAGATCAATGAAATCAAGAGCGGCGGAGTCATTGAAACCGAGGCCGTCGAGATTGCCGCCGAAACAGAACCCGGCGGCAATGCGGACAACGCGGAGCACAAATAACCACCAAGCATCACCCGCCGTCAAACAAAAAAGCGGCCCCGAAAGGGGTCGCTTTTATTTGAGACGGGGTACTGTGTAAAATTCGTCCGGGCCGGGCTTCGGGAGCGAACCGCCGGAGCCCGGTTATTCCACCACGGCCACCACGGCGTCGGCTTCCACCGCGTCTTCTTCGCTGACGGCCAGGCGTTTGACAACGCCGTTGCATTCGCTGGCGATGGGGACTTCCATTTTCATGACTTCCATAATCATCAATTCGTCGCCCTCTTTGACTTTATCGCCTTCCTTGACCAGTATTTTCCAAATATTGCCGCTCATGGGAGCGCATATATCCGCCATTGTTTTCCTCCGCTTCCGCGACCGCCGGGCCGTGCTTGCCCTGCGGGCAGGTTTTTTTCTGTTGTTCTCCACACAGATGCTTGAATGTGGCCAATATATATCAAGCCTCCATTTTATGCAAGCGGAGCTTTTGAGCCGCTTTATTCATACTACGATAAATGGCGGTGCAGGGCAACCAGGGGGGCTGTCTGGCGCAGGCCGAGCCCCCGGTAAAGCGCGAGAGCCGGGAGGTTGTAGGAGGCGGTTTCCACTTTCAACACCGCCCCCCAGCCCTGAAGGCGGCGGAAAACTTCGGCCATTATCAGCTGGCCCAGGCCGCGCCCGCGATAAGCCGGGGCCACGGCCAGAATGTTCAGCCGGGCTTCCTGCCCCTCTTTATGCACTGTGGCCAGGCCGGCGGGGCGGTCTTTGCCGCGATCCCACAGGGCCACGGCGGGTTCGGCCCCGCCGCTCAAATCGGCCTTAGCCACCCGGCTCCACAGGCGGCGGGCCTCTTCCGGCCCAGGGGTGGGGTCGTGGCGGAAGTGGCCGTCGTAAAAAAAGTCGCCCAACCCTTCCACTATTTCTTCCAGCATGTCGGGCAAATCGTCCGTGCTGAGGAACTGGAAGCCGGAGGGCAGGCTCACTGGCCCGCAGCCCTCGGGCACCGGCCCGGAGAGGGAGGCGCCGATTTCGGCCAACTCAAAGCCTTCCGCCAAAAAACCCCGCAGCACAGCCGGGTCGTGAAAGGTTTTCACGGTTATCAGCCGGTGGTCGGCGGTTCGCCCGGCCGCGACGGACAGGCGGGCCAGCTTGCGCACCCGCTCTTCCCGGTCGCGCTGGTCTTCCACGACGAGGAAAGGGCCCAGCAGACGGGCGCAGCCAAAGCCGAAAAAATCGCTCTCCCAGGGCGAGGGGGCGTAAATCACTAAACCTCGGGCCGGGTGCCGCTCTTCCACCCACAGGGGATGCGCCTCGCCCCGGCCAACCCGGGCGGCGGTATCCCGAATGAAGCCGGGGCCGAGTTCCGGGTTCCACAAGTCCACGGGGGGCCCGACTTCGTGTATTTCCCGCGCCAGCAGCGTCAGCGTGCCGGCCACAATGCGGGCGGCCTGGAGGTCATTATTCAGCAAGTTCAATCCTCATCTATTCGTCCTTGTTTTTAAATACGTCATATTTCGTCGTGTTGTGATAACAGTTGCGGCAGACGGCCATGGCCTCGTGGCCCAGGCCGCGCCCCACCCGCTCGCGCTGGGCGTTCATTTTGGGGCTGTGCCAGGCCTCGGCGAGGCTGATTTCGCCCACCCGGCCCAGGCTGTGCTCCTCTAAGGCATTCGCGTCCTGCCCACAGAACTGGATCAAGCCGTCGTGCTTTATTTCCAAGGCCAGGAACACGTCCACGCAACGGCCCCGGCTGAGGCCGCCGCTCTGCCGGTCGAGGAAGGGTTTCACCCTATCCACCTCGGCCACGAAATTGAGGTTGGTCAAGTCCACAGCCACCTTGTCCACCAGGGTCAGCAGGTCGTCCATGAAGGCCTCGGGGTCGGCGGCGCGGGCCTCGTCGGCCAAGACCGAAGTGAGGACGCTCAGAAAGGGCCGGGCCCGGTTGCCCCGGCGGGCGGCGGCCATTTCGATGTTGTGCCGCAAACGGGCGTAGCTGGAGCGGCGGCGGTTAAATTCGTACTGCTCTGGCGTGAGGCCCTGCATGGAGAATTGCAGGTCGTCCACTTCAAGCTCGATGAACAAATCCATAAGCTCAGGGGTCAGGGCCAGGCCGTTGGTGTAAATTTTCAGCGGCAGCCCGGCTTTTTTAATCAGGCGAACGGCCTCCCCCGCCTGGGGGTGCAACAGCGGCTCGCCCCAGCCGGTGAGGCGCAGGCCGCATTCCTTATGGGCGGCGGCTTCCTCCACAATGCGGGCCACGGTCTCCAGGCTGATGTCTCCCAGGGGGCGCGTGCTGGACTGGCGCGAGCAGAAAAAACAGTCCAACTGGCAGCGGTTGGTCAGTTCCAAATTCAGCCAAAAGGGGAACTCGCGCGGCGGGTCGTAGTCCGTCAGCCAGCCCGGCGAGTGGTAGAGCCAGTAAAAGGGGTCGCTTTCCGGCCCCCGGCGGTATCGCAGCATGTTTCACCTTTTCTCAGAGAACGCCCAGGCCCCCGGCGACATAGTAGCCGCCCAGGATCATAAAAGCTGCCCCAGCCAAGAGTTTCAGCATTTTGGGGGAGATGATCCGCCCGATGGCCGCGCCGAACACCACCGCCAGCAGGGTGGAGCACACCAGGGCCAGCGACGAGGCCAAAAACACCTCCGCCGCCGTGGCCGCGCCGCCCGCGATGAACATCACCGTGGCCACCTGGGTCTTGTCCCCCAACTCGGCCATGAAGACGCTGGAAAATATCGGCAGCATGTTTTTGATGTTCACTGCCCGCCCCCCGCTTCGCCCGCGCCGCCCAAACCGCTATCGGAGCGGCTCAGGCCCTGGCGCAGGAAAACGGCCCCCATGACCAGAAAAACGACCCCCGCGCCGATTTTCAAATAGTGCGGCGGAATGAGTTTCCCCACCGCCGCCCCGAAAACCACGGCTAAAAAGGTGGACAGCACCAGGGCCAGCGACGAGGCCAGAAACACTTCCATTTTGCCGCACCCGCCCCCGGCCGTGAAACAGACCGTGGCCACCTGGGTTTTATCCCCCAGCTCGGCCATGAAGACGCTGGAAAATATCGGCAGCATAACCCGTAAATCCATATACCCCCTCCCAAGGAAAGTCATTTGGAAAGTTTTCCATTTTAACACAGATATGGCGGGGCGGCACGGAAAAAAGCCCGGGGCTTTCTACCTGTCCCCCAGCTACGGATTTTGGCATTTTTCGCCCGGTATGCTATAGTCTATACAAAATCACCCGGCAGACCGGAAAGGAGGCCGTTATGAACCAAATAACCACGGAAGCGGTCATCACCAGTGACCACAAGCTGAACCTGGCGCTGGAACTGCCCAAAGAATATCCCGTCGGCGCGGCTATTGTGACCCTGACCGTCGAGCCCAAGCCGGAAACCGCGCCGGTGAACCGCATGGCTGAACTATGCGGCAAATACGAAGGGCAGATTTGGACTTCCGAAGATTTTGACGCGCCCCTTGAAGATTTCGCCGAGTATATGTGATGCGCCTGTTGCTGGACACTCATGTGCTGATATGGTTTTTCAGCAAACAGTCTCTGTTGCCGCTGAAAATCAGGGAGCTCATTCTCGACCCCGTCAATGAAAAATTTCTAAGCATTGCCAGCGTTTGGGAAATGGCCATCAAGTCCGGCCAGGGCAAACTGAAACTGCCTGTTTCGCCCCGTGATTTGGTGACGGAATTTCAGGGGGCGGGCGGCTTGATTTTGCCTATAACCCTGGATCATGCCTGGGCCACGGAAAATTTGCCCTGGCACCACCGTGATCCCTTCGACCGTTTGCTGATAGCCCAGGCCGCTTTCGAAAAATTAACCCTGGTCAGCCACGACGGGCAGTTTGATAACTATACTGTCTCCCGGTTGTGGCAGCTGAGAGCCGAATAAGCAGATGCAGAAAAACCTGAAAGCCCGCTTTCACAATGAAAGCGGGCTTTCAGGTTTTTGTTC
>JAITVE010000053.1 GCA_031285975.1 Candidatus Adiutrix sp.
CAGATTTTGACTCAGTTGTAAATCAATGGCCTTGGTGTCGATCCGATCTTCATGGGCGGCAATGAGGGCGTTCATCTCAGTCAGGGTAATGGTGTTTATGTCTCTAAAGCGGCTTGACCATTGGCGGTGCGCAACTTTGTATAACAATTCAGCCGCTTCCTGCACCTGACCCAGAGCGGCCTTGACCGTGACGATGTCCCGCAGGGATTGCGGTTCATAGGGGGCCAGTTCGCGCACCTGCTCCAAAATAGGCAGAGCCGCCGCCATTTCATCCTGCGCCATGAGCCGGTAGGCCAGTCCGCGAAGTATCCGCCGGTCTTCCAACTGCATTTCCGCTAAATTGGAAAGCACCCGCAGCCCGAGTTCCCGCGAACCGCGTTCAAAAAATATATCCGCCACATCACAGAAAAAGGCGCTGCTGTGCCTGTAATAACGCCGGTCGTCAAGGTAGACGGCATACAGCTTTTCGTCTGTGGCAGCTCGCATACTGGCAATATATGCCGCGTCCGGCACCCAGGGCTTGCCATACAGGGCGGCAGTTTCGGCTTTGGAAGCTGGGCCGCTGGCAGTGATACCGACATCCGACTGGCTTGAACTATCGGCGGATCTTGACCGGCGACTACTGAAGCTGGGAAAGTTTACGTTAGCGGCGGTGGTGGCCGAAGATCCGCTGGTATAGGGAATTTGCTGCCCCTGTTTAAGGCTAACCTCTTGCCCATCGGCGGCCATGACGCGCGGTGCTGATATAGTCTTGGCCTCGTCGTTGGTCTCCGCTGCTGTGACGGCGGCTTGTGACAGTAAGGCTTCTGCCTTAGTCATCCTGCCGACCGCCAAGCTGGAGGGGGTGGATTCCGTTACCTGTTCGTCACGCGGCGCACGTGCGGCTTCCATTGACCGCCACCGCATGTTCTCGCGGCTCACTCTGCGTTCAAGCATGGGCAAATCATAAACCGTCAGCACTTTGCCGTTTTCCTCAACGCTGAGACCGCGTGAGGACAGGATAATATCCAGAGCCTGATCCCAGGGCACATCTCGCAATCTCAGGGTAACCCGGCCGCGTACCGCGTCTGAAATAACGATGCGCTTCCCAGAAACTTCGGCAATCTCACGGATAATTTTATGAAGGTCAGCATTTTGATAATCAAGGGAAATTTTTTGGCCGGTGTAGATTTTTTCACCTTCATACCACATCGCCTTGGGGTTAAGGCTGAAGTCGATTTTCCACCACCTCAACTTGCGCCCCCACAGTGACGAAAGATGTTCTTCGTCAAGGATGCGTTCGCCCGCAGTCGCCACCTTCCCAACATTCAAGGCTTCCACTTTGGCCTGAAGCGAAGCGGGCGGCGTTACGCCGTATTGGGCATAGTCCCGCGCTGTTTCCAAAACAATGAGCGAAGTCGTGCGGGTGACGAGGCCCAATTCCTGGCCCAGCGCGGCGATGGCCGCTTGGTTGGCCCGGTAATCGGCCTCCAGGGCGGCGATGGCATAGCGGCCCCACAGCCGGGCCGGTAAGGGGGCTTCCTCGCCCGTGAATTCCGGGGACTCATCCCAGGCGGGCAGGGGAATGGTCAGCGTTTTGGCCGTGCCGTCCGGGAAGGCCACCCGCACGGCCACGTTCTCGGCCCCGCCGCGCGCGGCCCAGCCCGCCACGCGAATCAGGCCGCGCTGGCCGTCCGCCGCGCTCAGGGCCGCCGACTCGGGCGCGAGCACGGCCTCAGCGGCCCCAACCTTTGCGGGCGGAACAAGGCTGACCGCCGCGCTTTCCCGCAGCAGCCGCGTTTCCGCCGTCTGGAACGGTTCCCGGGCCAGGTCAATCACCTGCCCGCGCACGGCCAGAGCCCGCAAGGCGGCATAGTCGGCCACGGCGGCGGAATTTATGGCGAACAGCCGCTGTTCAGCGGCCAGCCGCAGGGGCCCCGCAGGCCCATAATTGCCCATGCCATCGGAAATGAATAAATATTCCCGGCAGTCGGCGGTGGGGGCCCAGCCGCTCAGATTGGTGGCTCCGTCATAGGCCACACTTTCGAGGGCCGCCCGGAGGCTTTGCCAGCCGCCATTTTTAATATCAAAGGTCTGCGGCGGCCCGGCCTTGTCCCGCAGCACTATGAGCCGGGCCTGGCCCGTGCCGAAGGCCTTGAAATAGCGGTCGAGCAGGGCGAATTCGTCCGCATGGTTCCGCTCCAGCCCCGAGAGGGACGCGTCCCAGACGATGGTGACCACATCGGGCAGAGCGCGGGCTTTATCCGGCAGGGGCGTATAGGCCGCCGCGTTGAAATACAGCTTGTCCCGCCACCGGGCCCCAGTCGCGGACGCGGCCAGGGAATCAGGGGCCGGGAGGCTGATGTCCAGCCAGCCTTCCGGGATAAAGTTTTGACGCTCAACCCGCCCCCGGTACAGCGTCCCCTCGCGTTCCAAACTCAGGGCGAGCTTCCCGGCCTCGGCCCTGACCGGCCCCTCCGGCGACACGATTTCCGCTTCAAAGGAAAAGGAGTCGAGCGTTTCGGCAAAAGCCAGCGGCAGCCGGTAGCGCAGCGTCCCGCTTTCCGCCGTGAGCGGCTGCATAACGCGCACCGCCACCCGCCGGACGCCATGCGACGGGAGCGGATAGACCCGCAGCCGGTAGGCGTTGCCCCCAGTGGCCTCCAACAGCGCGGGATCAACCCTGCGCCGGGTGATATCGTCGAACACTTCCTGCCCCCGCGCCTTGGGCACCGGCACGCCCCGCCGCATCTCCCCATTAATGTCCAAGGCCAGCCCGCTTATTTCCTGCCCCGGGGCGAGGGGGAATTCCAAGACGCCTTCCAGAATGCGCCCGTTGGGGTTATAGAACACCATCTCCAGCGAACTTTCCGCAAAGCCGCCCCGAATTTCGGTGCGAATAGCCAGCGATTGCAGCCGCACGGGCTGCTCCGCCCCCGCGACCCGAAGCCGTGGCACACTCTGCGCCGCCGCCGGGCTGCCGATGATGAAAGACCATGATACCAACAATGCGGCCAGCAAACATCCTGCTCTGAAACGGAAGAAAACGCTCATTGCGTTGCTCCTTACAATATTGGGCATAAGTATTAAGAATGTACCGAAGGGATTATTTTAGCATGGAATGAATAATAATGAAATATAGTTACGACTAACAAAAAATGGCGATGGTAAAAAAAGAAGGCCAGCACACCGCTGGCCTCTAAAAAATGCCTTTCGCTCGGGGCTTGGGGCAGAGCCCCTGCTAACAAAATCTTCGCTAGAGCGCTTTTCTATTGCAAGGTAGTCTGCATGAAATGAAAAGCGCGCGGATGTTTGCGTATTTTGCAATTTACTAAAGGCAGGTAAATTGCAAAATGCTCGAATACACCAACTTATTCATGATTGCTTCAAACTGCGCCCGCTGGGGCGG
>JAITVE010000112.1 GCA_031285975.1 Candidatus Adiutrix sp.
GCCGCCACCACCGCCGCCTTTGTCCTGGATTTGCTGGCCCTGCCCCTGCACCTGACAGCTATCTGCGGCGCGGTGTTCATCGTTTTAATGGCCGGGGCCACTAAATTTTTGCCGGAAACCTGGGAGTGGCCGCTCGCTCCCAGCGCCCGCGTCATCGCCTTCGAAAGCGGGCACAAAGCGGCTTTTCTTGCTGATTTTCGGCGCGTGCAGGTCTACGACGCTGAGGGCCGGTTCTCTGACGGCTGGTTCATGGAATCGTCTTCCAGCTTCAGGCATATCAATAAGAAAAGGGCGCTCATCCAGTGGGACACGAAAACCGGCGCGCTGGCAGCCTATGCTATTGATGGCCGGAGCCTTGAAGAGCGGCAAAAAAAATCGCAGCAGATTGGCGACCCCAGCCGCCAGGCGGCCGATTTCCCGGCCATCTTCCAAACCGACTGGTATCAATGGCCCCTGGCTTCGCAAGATAACGCGGTGGCCGCTTCGCTCATCGGCGTTATCGGCGCCAGCCTCTTGATGTGGCTTCGCCGTTTCGCCGTGCCCCGCACAAACAAGAAACAAAGACAACGTAAAGACGGCGTACATGAATAAAACTATCCGCGCTTTTGGCATATTTTCCGGCGGGCTCGACAGCCTCTTGTCGGCCCGCATTTTGATGGATCAGGGTATTGAACCGACCCTGGTGGCCTTCACCAGCCCATTTTTCCCGCCCGACCAGGCCCGGGCCGGAGCGGCCCAGCTGGGCCTCCCCCTCACCGAGGTGGACATGTATCCCGAGCTCCTGGCGCTCATCAAAAACCCGCCCCACGGCCTGGGCCGCAACCTCAACCCCTGTATTGACTGCCACGCCCTGATGTTCCAAAAAGCCGGGCAACTGCTGGACGAGAGCGGCCAGCCGGGCTTTCTGTTTTCCGGCGAAGTGCAGGGCCAGCGCCCCATGAGCCAGAACCCCAACGCGCTCAAAACCGTGGCCAAGCAGTCCGGCCGCCGGGAACTCATCCTGCGCCCCCTCTCGGCCAAAATCATGTCCCTCACCGAAGCCGAAGAAAAAGGCTGGGTAGACCGTGAAAAGCTCCTCAATCTCTCCGGCCGGGGCCGCCGCCCCCAAATGGATTTAGCCGCCCACTACGGCCTCAAAGTCCCCCCGCCAGCCGGCGGTTGCCTTCTGACCGACGTAGGCTACGCCAAACGCTTCAAGTGGCTGCTGCGTCAGGCTCCAGCCGGGAGCCCCTCCGGCTGGCCCCCGGCCCGCCTCGCGGAAATGCTGAAACGCGGCCGCCTCTTCACACCCAACGCGCCCGCAGCAACGCCGCAACCGCAAGGCCAGGCCTCCCCGGAGCCCGTCCAGTGGCTCATTGTCGGCCGCAACCAGGCCGACAACCAGGCCCTGACCGCCCTCCTCCGCGACGGCGACACAATTTTCCACCTGGAAGGCGCGCCCGGCCCCACCGTAGTCGCCCCCAACTTGGGCTCCCCCATAGAAACGGCCACCCTGAACCTCGGCCGCGATTTAGCCGTAGCCTACGGCGACCACGCGAGCGCCCCCGAAGCCCGCGTCCGCATAGACGCCATAGGCGGCCCATCCACCGAACACAAAACCACTGCCAGCAAACCCGCCGACTGGGAAAAATTTATGGTGAAATTCGATTAAGACGACGAATTGGCTATCGTTCCACCGCCGCCACAATGTGCTAAAGCGCCAAGATGTTTACGTATTTTGCAATTTACTAAAGGCAGGTAAATTGCAAAATGCTCTAGAAAGCAAAATTCATCATGGCTGTGCCGCCCGCGCCTTTGCGTTGGCCGGTGTAGCCTTGGAGGCCCAGGTTGATGGAGAACTTTGCGGTGGGGGTGAGGGTGAGGCCCAGTTCGCCGCTGCCGGGGGCGCCTTTGAGGCTGGGCTCGGGGAGGCGGAGGCCGTCGAGGCGGCCGCTGACGCCGCCGTCGTGCTCATATTCCCAGGCGCCGCCCACATAACCCGCGACCAGGTCGCTGAAGTCGCGGCTGTACCGGGCTCCAAGCTGGGTGCGGAGGGACTGGGCGGCGTCGATGGAGAGCGTTTCTTCGGCGGCGGTGCGCACTTCGTCGCTGCCGAGTTGCACCCACAAGAGGCGGGTGTTGATATCCAGGCGGCCGTGGTCTTCGAAGTCGAAGAGTTTGCCGAAACCCAGGTGGCCGCCGAAATAGCTGCTGTTCATGCCGTATTCCGCGCCGTTGCGGTTTTTGATTTTCAGGTCATTTTCCACGGAACCGGCCCGCACGGAGAGGTCGGCATACAGGCCGCGGGCAAAATTGTTGCGCAGGCCGAGACCCCCGCCGAAATATTTATTGTCGCCTTCGCCGACGACTTCCTCCAGGCCGGAAAAGGAATGGTAGGAGTTGTAGGTGGAATAGTCGCCATAACCGGCTTCGAAGAAGAGGCCCAGGCCGAGTTGGCCAATGGCGGTCTCAGAGCGGAAGGCCGGGCCGATGACCACGTTGAAATTGTCGGACTCCACCTCGCTGCCGCTATTGAGCCGCAGATTCGTGTATTCCGCGCCGAACATAACGCCCAGGTTGCGGCCGTCTTGGAACATGCTCTTGCTGGCGTTGGGGTCAAAGGTGTTGCGGATGACCCGGCTTTCCAGTTCGGTGCTCAGGTTGAGGCTGCCGAGGGCGGCGGTGGGGCCTTCCAGATAAGTTTGGCCCACAGGCCCGTTCAAGGCGCTGCTCAGGAGCTCGGCCAAAAGCTCATATCTGTCGTCGGAAATCCGCTTGCGGAAGGTATAGTCCCTGGCACCCATCGCGCTCACGCCATAGACCGGCACAGTGCCGGTGGTGTTATCGACAATGGGTTCGGCGTTGTAGGTGTTGTAGGTTTTGACCAGCTGTATCAGGTCGCCCGGCTTCAGGTCTTTGAAGGGGTTGCCGCCGGTGGAGACCAGGTTGATGCCCAAACCGTCTTCCAGGGTCAGGACGCCCTGCCCGGCCCCGGTGCTGATCATGTCCATCATGTAATTGGGGTTGCTGCTGCCGTCGCCGAGGTAATCGACCAAATTCGTGCCAGCGGGCAGAACCATGTCCATCGTGCCCACTGTGCCGCTGGCGGGGCTGCCGCCCAGCCACAGGTTGCCTATCCACTTCTGCCCCGCGCCGGGGGTGCCGGTGGGGTGAACCCGGAGGGTATCGGCCCAATAAGTGCCCAGGCCCGCGCCAACGGCGTTCAGGGTGCGGACGGCGGAGAGCGCGCCCAGGTCGATGGCTTTGAAATACACGCCGGACGCGCCGCTGTCGGCGCTGGCCACGGTGTTGGTGAAGTTGAACTCCGTGTCAAACCCGGTAACGTCCACCCGCCCGATGTTGGTGTTCAGGGATGCGGCGGCGCCGTTGCCGGTCAGGTTAAGCTGCCGGGTTTGGAGCGAATCGGCCAGCGCCAGTTGGGCCAAGGAATCGCCGCTGCCGGCGCCGGTCATGGTCACCATGCCGTTGCCGGTGGCCAGGCTGGCGGCGTAAATGCCCTTGGTGCCGCCAATGGCGTCGGCGGTGCTGATGGCAACGTCGTGGCCGTTGGTATTAATGGCCGCGTTCAGGGCCGTGATTTTGGCGTTGCCGGCGGTGTCCTGGGCCCCATTTATGGCAAGCTGCTGGGTGTTCAGCAGGCGGGCGTTATTGGTGATGAAGTTGGCTGTGCCGCCGCTGCCAATGAGATAGAAATCATAGGCGGGGTCGCCGAAGGGGTCGGGCTCGTAATAGTAGAAACCGGCTGTGACCGTCAGATTGCCGACCGACGCCTCTTCGCCGGTGAGTTCAACGGTGGCCGACGCTTTGAGTGGTGTTCCCCGCCACGTCCAGCCCGCGGGCCACAAAGCTGGCGGCGCTTCTGTCGTCATAGGCGCTGGCGGTCACGCTAAAATCGCCGTCCCTGACGGACACAATGGCGGAAGGCGCGCTGAAGCTGGCCTGACCGCCAGTGGCACTGAAGGTGTCCACAGTCAAATTCGCGCCCGCGCCGGTAATATTCACTTCGCCGCTGTTGGGGGCAAGGAAGCTGGCATTGCCGCTAAGATTGCTGGGGTAGCTGATGTCGCCGGAGACGACAGACATGGAGCCGGCGCTTGAGATGGGAGCGCTGCCGGTCACCTTCATGCTGGCGTTGCCGGAACTCAGGCTCGCAATGTTGGTTCGGGCGCCAAAGTTAGGGTCGCCGCCGCCATGGTAGCCAACAGATTCAAAGCTGGCATTCCCCTCCCCGTTGTTCTGCACCTGCACATCCAAAATGCCGTAGTCGGAGGTGGTGACAGTGCCGTCGGCCACAAATATGGCGTTGCCAGCCCCAAGAGTGTTCGTTACGACAAAAGTGTTGAAATGAGCGTCGCCGTGGATAAACATGGAGGCGTCATAGTCGCCGTGAGCTCCCATACCCGCCCCGCCCAAAACGGTTAAGCCATTGGCTTCAAACCTGGCGGAATTACCCTCAGCCCCCATATTTAAGCCTGCACCTGTGCTCAACAACGTCAGCGCGCCGTCAAGCTTAAAATCGACAAAACCCGCCTGCCCGTTGCCGGGAGTATCTCGCACGTCATGTTGCCAGCCCCCGCTATGGCCGGAGATGAGAACCATATTGTGAATTTCCTTGTCGCCGGAGCCCCAATTTAAGGTGGCATTGCCGCCGTTGCCGCCGCCGCCGTGGCCGTTGGCCGCGTTGTAGCCCTCTCCCCCCTGGCCGCTGTCGCCGCCATGAATAGTGAGAGTATTACCGATGCCCACGCCTGTCATGTCGCTGGCATCGGCATAGGCGTTTCCGCCGTCGCCGCCCCTGCCGCCGCCGCTTCCGTCGGCCCCGGCAGTGCCGTTGCTGACTTGGCCGTTGCCGCTGCCCTCATTGATTCCATCTGCGCCGCCGCCTCCGGCGCCGCCGCTGCCGTCATAATCCTGCCCACCCACACCTGACACGGGGCGCCCGTACCAGCCGCCAGAGCCGCCGTCGGCCCCGGTCACGCTTTCGCCCTCGCCCGCGTCCCCATAGTATTGCGTATTTTGGCCGCCAATATAGCCGCCCAGGCCGCCGCCGCCCGCCCCCTGGGTGACGCCGTTGTTGCCGCCGCCGCCGCCCCCGGCGCCGCCTTCAATGTGAATGTTCGCCGCCCAAGCCAAAGGCTGCCCCAAACCAGGCAGGAAGACCATGGCGAGAGCCAGAGCCCCGGTTATTATATAATCTTTGTGTTTCATGCGTATTTCTCTCCCCTCTTCGCCGGTTCCGCCTTGGCGGCCATTGAACTGCCCGCCCTCAAATCACCCTTTCGCGCCGCCGCCCGGCAAAGAGCGTGTGCGCGGCTCAATGGGCGAGCCCTCGTTTGTAAAAGAGTTGGGCATTTCCTCAAAAAATATGTGACATCCCCAAAAATCGCCTTGATTTTTCCCACAAATAAATATTATTACTAAACGCCTCTGCCGTCAAGATAAATTACAATAAAATAATATAAAAACATGCAAAATACATAAAATCGACTTCAAATCAGCATCTATAATCACATAAAACTACTATTTTAGATGCAGCATCTTGATGGCAAGCTCTCGTCTGCCACAATATTTTCGACGCCAGCCGCCGTCATACTCCACTATAAAATGGGTTAAAAAATACAAAAAAATATACATATTGTATGGCCGCTAAGAAAAAATACAATCAGCCACAGCATATGGTGCCGCCACGCCTTGCACGGAGCGGGGCGCTGCTTGTGGAGCCCACAGGTAAGCCCGTTTGGAAAGCCTCATGGCATGGCCCGCCTCGCCATTCCGGCCTCCGCAGGAATGACGGCCGTGAAGGGCGTGGCGGGGGGGGGCCACACGCCGCCAAGAGAAAGGCATGGGTTCCGGCCTTCGCCGGAATGACAAAGTGCCCCTCCCCAATGCGGGGCAAGGCGGACAGACGGCGGTATAGAAATTTTTGATAGGCACCCCACGCGCCCTCCCGAACCGTCTTTCCGGCTTTCGCCGGTATAACGGTAGTGGTGGGCGGTGGTTCGTATTGGAGACTGTTTTCCCTAATGAAGCCCCTCTGAAAACGGCTCAAGGGGGCTGGCCGTCAGCGGGGATCGGTGGTCAGGGCGGCGGATTGGCTGCGGGGCGGGGGGTAGATTTCGAGCTCTTCGGCCTGGCCGTATTGGGGGAAGGAGACGAGGCTGCGGAGGCCGTCCCACTCGACGCGCATTTCCAGGACGAGTCCGGTCGGGTCAACGCAGTGCCCCAAGGCCCTGAAACCGGCGGCGGCAGTGGGCTTGATCTCCAGGTAGTGGATGCCGGAACAGACGTCGGGCGTGAGGCGGGCCATGAAATATTTAAAAACCCGCACCTCCGGACCGCTGTAATCTATGCCTTTGGGCTGAGACTGGCGGCTGGCCAGGTCACGCCGGATATTGACCAAGTCTTTGCGGATGATCTCCAGGCTGCTGTTATCATTGACTTTGGCCACGGCGGGCAGTTGCTCGGGCTCCGGCGGCCGGTCGGCCCGGGAGGAGGAAGCGGAGTAAAACAAATAGCCCACGGCCAGGAGCGGCAGGCAGAGCAGCACGCTGGCCATCGCCCGCTGGACGATTTCAGAGACCGCCGCCTGGGGATAGACGGTCACCAGGCCGGGCTCGAAAAATGGCGCCTCGTTGTGCTCCCCCTGCCGGTTTTTGAGGCGCGAGAGCAGTTCCCGCCCGGCTTCGTCCCGGCGGCTGCGGGGAGCGGCCGGGCGCGGGGCGGGGGTGGTCAGGCTCTCGAAGGACATACCGGCGGGGTTGATGAAAAACCGCTCCAGGCACCGGGGGCACTGGGCCCAGGCCCCGGCGGCCGGAACCTTGTCGTCAGGCAGCCGCATTCGAAGATTGCATTTGGGACAGGTCAGTTTCATGCTATGTTTGTCCTATCAATCTTTGCGCCCGCGCGGCCGTCATGGCCGGGCGGGCGCAAAATTTTTCAGCCGGACTAGAGCGCTTTTCTATAACAAGGCAGTCTGCATGAAATGAAAAGCGCTCGGATGTTGGCGTATTTTGCAATGTATAAAAGGCAGATAAATTGCAAAATACTCTAGAGCGCTTTTCTATAACAAGGCAGTCTGCATGAAATGAAAAGCGCTCGGATGTTGGCGTATTTTGCAATGTATAAAAGGCAGATAAATTGCAAAATAC
>JAITVE010000153.1 GCA_031285975.1 Candidatus Adiutrix sp.
AGCATCACCGATCCGGTGATCATCGACGAAAAAGTGAAAGCCACTATTAAGGAATGCTTTGCCATCGCCCCCCTGCACAATCCGCCCAACCTCACCGGCATCGAGGCCTGCGAGGCGGTTTTCCCCGGGGTGACCAACGTCGGCGTCTTTGACACCGCCTTTCACGCCACCATGCCCCCCCACGCTTTCCTCTACGGCATCCCTTATGATCTCTACACCGATCATAAGATCCGCCGCTACGGCTTCCACGGCACCAGCCACGCCTACGTCTCCCGCAAGGCGGCCGAATTGCTGGGTGCCAAGCCCGAAAACGTCAAGGTCATCGTCTGCCACCTCGGCAACGGCGGCTCCATCAGCGCGGTCAGCGGCGGCAAGTGCCAGGACACCTCCATGGGCCTGACCCCGCTGGAAGGCCTCATCATGGGCACCCGCTGCGGTGACCTTGACCCGGCCATCGTCTGGAACGTGATGAAAATCAAAGGCCTGGACGTGGAGAGCGTGGACGGCTTCTTCAACAAAAAAAGCGGTATGCTCGGCCTCTCCGGCATCGGCTCTTCCGACCTGCGCGACATTGAGGAAGCCCACGACAAGGGCAACAAGCAGTGCACCCAGGCTTTGGAAGCCTATGCCTACCGCGTGAAAAAATACATCGGCTCCTACTGCGCGGCCTTGGGCGGCGTGGATTGCGTGGCCTTCACCGCCGGGGTGGGCGAGAACTCCTCCACCATGCGGGCCATGATTTTAAAGGGCATGGGCGGCCTGGGCTTCAAGCTCGACGAGGCTAAGAACGCCGAGCGTTCTTCCGCCCCCCGCTTCGTCAGCACTGGCGACAGCCCCATTAAAATCGCGGTCATCCCCACCGACGAAGAGCAGGAAATCGCGGGCCAGACCGTGGCCGTCATTTCCGGCAAGTAACCGCCCCGGGCGATGCTGAACATGAAAGCGTCTCCCACACGGGAGGCGCTTTCGTTACTTGGCCCTGAGTATCAGGGAATAACTTTTATCAATACGACCCCTTTGGCCGTCATTCCGGCGAAAGCAGGAATGACGGTAAAGCGGGGATGCTTCTCAATACAATACGGAGAAAATTCACCCGTGAGTTCCGCAGTCCCCACGCAACCCGCCGAGCGGCCCGCGCCTGAAAATTTTGGCCGGGCCCTCAAGGCCGCCTTCCCCCACACGGTGCCGGTGCTGACCGGCTATCTGTTCATGGGTGCGGCTTTCGGCATTTTGCTGCAAAGCCAGGGCTTCAATTTTCTCTGGGCCGGGCTCATGAGCCTGACTATCTATGCCGGGGCCGGGCAGTTTGTGGCCGTGGGGCTCTTGGCCGCGCCCTTCGCGCCCCTGAGCGCGGCGCTCATCACCTTGATGGTCAATGCCCGCCACGTTTTTTACGGCTTTTCGCTGCTCGACCGCTTCCGGGGGGCGGGGCGGGCCCGGCCCTACCTTATTTTCGGGCTGACGGACGAAACCTTTTCACTCCTGTGCTCCACCGCGCCGCCGCCGGGGGTGAGCCGCGCCGGGTTCGACCTGGCCATCACCGTGCTGGATCATCTGTACTGGATAAGCGGGGGGATGATTGGGGCGCTGTTGGGCTCCAAGCTGTCGTTCAACGTAGAGGGCATTGATTTTGTGATGACGGCCCTTTTCGTGGCCATTTTCACCGAGCAGTGCCGCACGGCCAAAAACCGTTTGCCGGGGCTGATTGGGGTGCTGGGCTCCGCCGCCTGTCTGGCGGTGTTCGGGGCCGCGAATTTTATTTTACCGGCCATGGCCTTCCTGGTCATCGCCCTCACCGCCGGGCGCGCGGCCGTGGAGAAAAGGATGGGCGCGTAATGACCTCCGCCGAAGCCCTCATCACCATACTGGCCGTGGCTGCGGCCACCCTGGCCACGCGGGCCTTCGCCTTCCTGCTGTTCCCGCCGGGCCGCCCCACGCCGCCCTACATCAGCTATCTGGGCCGGGTGCTGCCCGTGGCCACCATCGGCCTTCTCATCGTCTACTGCGTAAAAACAGCCACACCGCTGGCCTATCCCCACGGGCTGCCGGAACTCATCGCCATTGTGCTGACCGGGCTGATTCAGTGGTTCGCCAAAAACACCCTGGCCGCCATTGTGGCGGGGACGATTGTGTATATGCTTCTCGTGCAGTCGGTGTTCACTTAATTTTCGGGGATTTCCGGGAAAATCCCGCTGGTGAAGGCCTGGCGCATCATCGCAACGCTCTTTTCGTCGGCGGCCTCCAGGGCGGCCAGCATGTGGCAGGCGAAATCAACGAAGCCGCAGCCGCTGGCCGTAACCAGTTTGCCGTCTCGCACGGAGGGCACGGCGTGGTAGCGGGCCTCGCCGGTGTAGGCCGCCCCGGCCCGCTGCTTGAGATAGGCCAGGCCGTTGGAGGTGTGGTCGGCTTCGTTCAAAAAGCCATGAGCCCCCAGGAAAGCCGAGGCATCGCAGATGGCCCCCAGCGCCACGTTCCGTGCTAACGCTTGCCACACAATGGGCACGACCCGCTGGGCCTCTTCGCCCCACCAGTTCAGCCCGCCCACCAGCACCAAGGCGGCGTAGTCGTTGGGCATGGTTTCAAAAGTGTAATCCGGCAGACAGCGGAACCCGCCGATGGACATGGCCGGGCCGTCTTCCGGCGCGACCACTTTCACCTCGTACTGCGGGGCCCACAGGCCGAAACCCCGGCGCAGCCCCGGAGCCAGCACCGCGAATTCCCAATCAGCGTATTCGGGAATTATCAGGAACAGAACCTCGCGCTTTGCTTCGTCAGACATAAAAACTCCTAAAAAATCAGCATATCGTTGCCGTCAAATTGAAAGTCAGGGCCGTAGGCGACTTCCCAGTGGCAGCCGTCCGGGTCGGCGAAATAGGCGTGATAGCCGCCCCAGAACACGTCCTGCGGCTCTTTGGCTATGGCGGCCCCGGCTTTGCGGGCCAGTTCAATGACCTGGCGCACTTACCACATTAATTCTGTTCATCTGTATCTCCCCTTAAAATTTGAAGGGGCACGGCGCGCCGCACCCCTTCTCCAATAACGTTTCTAGAGCGCTTTTCTATTGCAAGGTAGTCTGCATGAAATGAAAAGCACCCGGATGTTTACGTATTTTGCAATTTACTAAAGGCAGGTAAATTGCAAAATGCTCTAGAATGTCAGCGTTTTTTGACCGCCGCGAAGATTTCGAAAGCCTCCGAAGGCTGCCAGTTCGCGGGATACCACTCGTAGCAGGGAGCGGTTTCGTCGCAAACATAGTCCGCCTGTTCCTGGCCCCATGCGCCGTAAAGGTAGGTGAAGGCTTCCCCCAATTTTTCTAAATTCGGCACGGCCACTTTGGCGTACAGGCCTGCCCGGAGTTCCATGGCGGCCATGCCCTGCGGCGCGGGCGCGGAGGCGGTCACTTCCATGGCGGCCCAGTAGTCGAAATCTTCGGCGTTCAGCATAACGGAAACGCCGAAGGAACCCGCCGGGCCGCTCACGCTGGCGGCCAGTTCGCCCATTCTGGGGCCGAAAGCGTCCCACAGCGCGGGGCAGTCCGCCGAGGCGGCGGCCATAGCGCTTTTGATTTTCATGCCGATCAGGCGTTTGGCCGGGTATTCGGCCACGGTGACATCATATTTGCTCATAATACTTTCCTTACATTGTCGCGTCCCGGCGGGGCCGGGCCTCGCCGGGACGGCTTGATAAATTTAGAGAGACAGGTTTTCCTTGCCCGTCATGGTCTGGAGCACGCCGGACTCGGGGGTGAATTTCAGCACGATGACATTCGGGTCGCCCTGGCCGCCGGGGAAATAGCCCAAATATTCGTCCCGCCAGGCCAGGGCGCGGGAGGCCGGGTCGTCCAACAGTTCCATCTTTCCCCAGAGCCGCACTTCCATATAGCCCTCCCCGTCGTTCGCGTCGGTGGCATAGACCAGGCACTCGGGGCGGCGCAGCAGTTCCTTATATTTGTCGCTGCACTTGCCGGTGAGCATCCAGAGGGCGCGGGCCTCGGTTTTCACGGTGGACATGGCCCGCGCGTCGGGCCGCCCGTCTTCGCCGGTGGTCACCAGGGTTATGGGTTTACCGGGCTCTAAAAGTCGTTGCGCTTTTTCAATCATGTTTTTCCTCCTCTTGCGATACAAGTAGCCGTAGTATACAATGCCAAACATGACAGCTGTGCGTCAGGGATTTTAGGCGTCTTAGAAAAATTTCCGGTGTGATATGAAATTGGCCCGCATCGTCTCCATCATCATGTATTTGTTGCAGCACAAAAAAGTCACCGCCCCGACCCTGGCCGGGATGTTTGAGGTGAGCGTCCGCACCATTTACCGCGATATCGAGGTCATCAACCAGGCCGGAATCCCCGTCACCACCACCCAGGGCGCG
>JAITVE010000196.1 GCA_031285975.1 Candidatus Adiutrix sp.
GCTTGGACGAGAACGCCGAGGAACTGCGCGGGGTGGGCGGCAAGGGACTCGTCATCGCCTCGTCCTCCGCGCTGAAACCTTTGCTGGCCAAAGGCGTGAGGCCGGATATTGTGCTGGCCCTGGAATCGTCCGACACCAGCGAATACCTCATGCTCAATGACGAGGAGCGGGCCGTGCTCGGCGAGGGCGCGGTGCTGGCCCTGGCTTCCAGCAGCCACCCGGCCCACTTCGGGGCGCCGGGCTTCCACAAGGCCATCTTCCACCTCACCACCGGCGAGGCCCAAACTTTCGGCCAGGGGCATTTTTTGCCGCAGGGCGGGAATTCCGGCACGGCCGCCTTTGCCCTGGCCTATGTGCTGGGCCTGGGGCCGCTGGTCTTGGTGGCCCAGGATCAGGCTTACGGCCAGGGCCGCCTCCACGCTCAGGGCACCCCCGGCGAAGTTGACGCGACTGACCCGGAGGCCATCACCGTGGCCGGTGTGGGCGGCACGGTGGCCAGCACCAACACGGGGCTTCTGGCCTCCCTGGGCTGGTATGCGGCGGCGGCGCAAACCATTGCTGCGCAAGCCTCGCCTCCGGCCCTGTTCAACGCTTCGGCGGGCGGGGCGCAAGTGCCGGGCTTTACCGAAATCCCCCTGGCCACCCTGGTGGCCACCCTGGCCCCGGTGGGCTCACGCCTCGACCTGGCCGCCGTGCTGCCCAAACTGCCCCGCGGCTCCCGTGAGGAAATGCGCAAAGACGTGGAGCAGCTTGCCGGGGTGGTCAACACCCTCAGGCGTTTGGCGGTGATGGATTATAAAAAAGCCTACGCCGAGATCAAATCCGTGGGCGACGTCAGCGCCTTTCTGGCCCAAATCCTGGCCGAAGCGCAAGTGGCCACTGGCCGCGAGGAACTCGTCGCCGCCCTGAACAAGGCCGACAACCTGATGACCGTCATGCGGGTGAATTTATCCGAAAGGCATTAGCCGGGTCAAGCACGCACACCCTTACCCCAGCCGGAGTATAGTTCATGGGTTCACTGGAAAAATCAGCCACGCTCGGTTTGGCCATGATAATGAAAAACGAGGCCCGCAACCTCGCTCAAAGCCTGGCCCCGGCAGCGGCCCAGGTGGACGAGATGGTGGTGGTGGACACCGGCTCCAGCGACGGCAGCCGGGAGATGGCCCAGTCCCTCGGGGCCAAAGTGCTCGATTTCCAGTGGATTGACGACTTTTCCGCAGCCCGCAATTTCGGCCTGGCCGCCGCCACCACCGACTTCATCCTCTGGCTGGACGGCGACAACAGCGTCACCCCCGAAGGCGTGGCCGAGTTCCGCAAACACTTGATTCCCGGCGGCGACCTCATCCTCTGGGCCACGGAAGTCGTCACCCCCCAGGGCGACCGCATCTGGCAGAAACGGGTCTTCCCCAACCGCCCCGAAGCGCGCTTCGAGGGTCGGGTGCACGAGCAGTTAGTCCACCCCCCGCACTGGACGGCGGTGGCCACAGAGGTTGAAATCCTCCACTGGGGCTATGCCGACAGCCTCTCGGCCCGGCGCAAGGGCGAGCGCAATTTGGAATTGCTGCTCAACTGCCGCGAGACCAAAAACGGCGAATTTTACTGGCTCTACCAAACCGGCCGCACCCTGGCCAACCTGCGCCGTCACGCCGAGGCCGAAAGCTGGCTGGCGCGGGCGGCGGCGGCCAAAACGGAAAACAGGCCGCTGTGGGGCCACGCGCTCATTTTGCTCTCCCAATGCCAGTCCCGCCTGGGCCGCCACGCGGAGGCCGAGCAGACCGCCCGCCGCCTGGCGGAGGCCGAGCCCGGCTACGGCCCGGCCCATTATCACCTGGGGCGGCTGCTCTATGACGCGGGCCAGTGGCCCGAAGCCGGGGAAAAGCTGGAGACGGCCCTCATCCTCGGCACGGGCGACAACGTGTGGGGGGCTGACCCGGCCAGTTGCAATTTCCGCGCGGCCTTTCTATTGGGCCGCGTCTGGGCTGCCGGGGGGCGCGGCGGCCCGGCCCGCCAGGCCTACCGCATGGCCACCGGCTTTGACCCCAAAAACCCGGAACCGGCCTTTGCCCTGGCCGAAATGGCCCTGGCCGAAGGGCGTGAGGCCGAAGCGCGCGGCCACTTGGAAGACGTTTTGCGGCTGGCCCCCGAGCATCGCCGGGCGGCTGGGCTCTACGCGCAGTTGAAAGGAGGCCACGATGTCCGGCTCTGATGTTTCTCTCAAAATCGGTTTCTACACCGGCGGGCAAGCCTTCGAGGGCGACTCGCTGGAACGCGGCGGCGGGCTCGGCGGCAGCGAGACGGCCTTCATTCAGGTGACGCGGGCCCTGGCCCGGCGCGGCCACCGGGTGACGGCCTTCAATTCCTGCGAAAACCCGGGGGAATACGAGGGCGTGGCGTATCACTCCTTTTCCAACTCCCTGCCCATCCTGGCCAAGGAATCGTTTGACGTTTTTGTGGTCAGCCGCTACTCGGCCTTTTTCAACCTGCCTTTCACGGCCACCCTGAAAGTGCTGTGGAACCACGACACCCTGGACAACCCTAAAGAATTGCGGATGGTGCATGACGAGATCGACCTCTTCCTGGTGCTCTCCAATTTCCACAAAGACAATTTCCTGGTGCGCCTGCCGCAGCTCGATGACCGCATGGTGGTCACCCGCAACGGCCTGGATTTCGACCTCATGGATCAGTCGGCCGTCCCGAAGGTTGACCCCAACAAGCTCATCCACGCCTCCCGCCCGGAACGCGGGCTGAAAACGCTTTTGGCCGACATCTGGCCGCGCCTCCACCAGTGGAACCCGGAACTGAAGCTGCACGTCTGCGGCTATCAGTTGCAGTTGGACAACCTGCCGCCGCACCTGAAAGACCTCTATCGCCACGTGGACACTTTGCTGGAAAGCACCCCCGGCCTGGTGGTGCTGGGCGGCCTCAGCAAGCGCGATTATTACCGCCACCTCAGCGAATCGGCCATGATGCTCTACCCCTCGGTGTTCCCCGAGGTCAGCTGCCTGGCCGCCCTGGAAGCCCAGGCCCTGGGCGTGCCGATTCTGACATCGGACGCGTTTGCCCTCTCCGAATCCGTGGTGGCCCCGCAGATGCGCGTGGGCGGCAAACCCGGTTCCCCGGCCTATATCAACGACTATGTGGAGCGGGCCATCGGCTTTTTGTCCAACCGCGACGAGTTGGCCCGCATTGCCCGCGATTCGAAAACCGCCATTCGCGGCCGCTACGGCTGGGACAAAGTGGCCTCGGAATGGGATCGCCTCTTCCGCCTCGGCCTCCGCGCCAAGAACAGTCCCAGTTGCCTGGTGGAAATGGGGCCGGAGCACTATGACAAATACCATTGATTATCAACAGCTTTGGAACGCCTGCCCCTGGACGGAAATGTTTTTCGGCCGGGGTCTGCGCGTTTCCGTTGACGGCATAGTGTCCCTGAACGGCGCGATAGCCCGCCTGGAAACGGGCCCCAGCGGAGCCGTGGGCCTGAGCCACAGCGAGGCCGGGCGCAGCGCGCGCCTCACCAGTGCCGTCAACCCCGCCGCTGAGGATAAAAATCTGGTGGAACGCTGTGCCCCGCAAGCAAACGCGGGCGGCGTGCTCTGCCTGGGCCTGGGCCTGGGCTATCAGTTGGAAGAGTTGGCCCGGCGGCTGGGGCCGGACGAACCCCTCTGGGTTTTCGAATCCCGGCCCGAACTGGCGGCGGCGGCCCTGATAAGCCGCGACCTGAGCGCGATTGTAAACCGCCCCGGCTTCCGCCTCTTTGTCGGCCCCTGGTCAGACGGTGAGAAACCTTTTGCCCCGGAAGACTTCCCGCCATCGCAAATTTTGTGGCGGCCCGCTGCGGCCCGCTATTTTGCCGAGGAATACCCCTGGTTTGACGCGCCTCTTTCAGCCGCCCGGCCCAAGCCCGCGCCCCGCCGCGTGCTGCTGTTCCAGAGCGGCTATTATCTCGACCGCGAACTTTCGAACGCCGCCCAAGCCCTGGGCCTGGAAACCGCCGTCTGGAATTTTCAGCGCGGCGAAACCGCCGACGGCAACAATTTCCGTGAACTGCTGGAACTGATAAAAAATTTCCGCCCGGATATGGCCCTCACTGTCAACCACCTGGGCTTTGACGCGGAAGGTTTGCTGGACGATTTGCTGGCCCGGCTGGGGCTCGCGGTGGCCAGTTGGTTTGTGGACAGCCCGGCCTTTATCCTGGGCCCAAAACGCCCCGGCCAGAACATCAGCGTTTTCAGTTGGGACGGCGACTATCTGGAACTGTTGAAAAACAAAGGGTTCAGCACAGTCAAACATCTGCCCCTGGCCACCGACCCCGCCTTTTTTTCCGCTGACGGGCAGGCGAACCCGGCCCGCCCGCTGGCCTTCGTCGGCGACAGCCTCACTATGGCCACCGCCAAATACATGCTCAAACTCGGGCTGCGGGCCGAGAACAAAAATTTTTCCGCCTTTCTAGATAAGGCCGACAAACTCGCCGAACGCTTCCTGGCCAACGATGACCTGCTGCCCGACCCGGCGGCCCTGGAAAAACTGGCCGCCTGGGCGGAGCTTGAGCTCACGCCGGAACACCTGAGCGACCTCGGGGCCCTGGTCACCTGGCGGGCCAGCCGCCAGCGGCGCACCCACATTTTAACGGAACTGAAAGACGCGGGCCTCACCGTGGCCGGCGACCGCCACTGGGCGGGCTTGCTGGGCCTGCCCCCGGCGCGGCTCCATCCGCCGGTGGAATATTACAGCGAGCTGAAAGCCTTCTACCAGAAGGCCCAGGTCAATCTCAACATCACCAGCGCCCAGATGAAGACCGGCCTCAACCAGCGGGTTTTCGACGTACCCGCCTCGGGGGCCTTTCTGCTCACCGATTACCGCAAACAGTTGTTCGAACTTTTCGAGCCGGAACGGGAAGTCATTACCTACCAAGACCCCAAGGAAGCCCGCAGCCTGGCCCGCTGGTACGCCGCCCGCCCGGCGGCCCGCGAAAGCGTTATCAAAGCCGCTCACCGCCGCGTGACGGAGTGCCACCTCTACAAGCATCGCCTTCGGGACTTGTTGCAAACAATGGACTTGTGAGCGATTCAAAATGAGCGAACGCCTCCTCATAATCCAACTGGCCAAGCTGGGCGATTTCATCCAGAGCACGCCGCTGTTGGCCAACCTGCGCCGGGCGAACCCCGGCGCGGAAATCATCGTGGCCGCCGAGCAGCCCGCCGCGCTGGCGGCGGCCCGCCTGTCGCCGCTGGTGGATACGGCAGTACCAATCGCGGGCGATGAGGAGTCCCTGGCCCATCTCGGAAAAGTGCGGGACGTGTTTGTCCTCAACACCCACCGCCGCGCCGCCGCCCTGGCGGCCACCGTGCCCGCCGAAAATCAGTACGGCCCGCGCCTTGGCAAAGAAGGCTTAAAATTCACCGGGGCCCAAAATTTCATCCTCGCCCTGATGCGGCAGCGGCGCGATTTTGGCCGCTTCAATCTGGTTGACCTCTGGACGTCGCTTGCGCCCGGCGCCAAGCCGCACCCCCTGATCTGGCCGGAAACCCAGCCCTCAGAACTGCTTCCGCAGGACGGTTCCCTTAAAGTCGGCCTGCAAATGGGTTCCCGCAACCACTTGCGCCGCTGGCCCGTGGAACATTTTGTTGGGCTGACCGCCGCGCTGAACGAGCTTTTGCCGGGCCGCGCCATAACTCCGGTACTCCTCGGCTCCCCGGGAGAACGGGCCCTGGGCGCAAAATTTGAAAAAATGAGCCGCGACCTGAACGCGCCCGCGCCCTGCAACCTCATGGGCCGCACCGATTTGGCGGAACTCGGCCAAGTCGTGGCCGGGCTCGACCTCTTGATAACCGCCGACACCGGCGTGATGCACCTGGCCGCCGCTGTCAACACGCCCGTGCTGGCCCTCTTTTTCGGCCCGGCCTACGGCCCCGAAACGGGGCCCTACGGCGCAGGGCACCTTATTTATCAAGCCGCCGCGCCCTGCGCCCCCTGCCGCGAAGGCGGCGATTGCCGCCGCCGGGAATGCCTGGAAATGCCGCAGCCCAATCTCGCCGCCCGCCTGGCCGCCGGGTTGCTCACCCAGAACGCGCCCCGCCTGGACACTTCTATAGTCTGGCCCGCCGGGCACCGCGTCTGGCGCACAGCTATTGACGGCTTTGGCCAAGCCCTCCGGCCCTGGGGCTCTCCGCCCCTCACCGCCGACGAGGCCCTGATCCACATCATCACCCACGCCGGGCGCGGCCTCATCCGGCCCGGCTACGCCACAGCCGTGCCCGACATTCAGGCGGCCATATCCGCCTATCAACCGCCCGCCTCCCCCCTGGCCGTGGACGGCTCATTTTTAACCGCCCTTGCGGGTCAAGCCTTCCCCGCGTCCGCTCCCGACAAGAAAAAATTCTTGGAGAGCGCCGGAATTTTGGCTGCGGCGGTTGGCCTTAAAATTGCTTAACTCATGGTCGGGCAGAAAATGCCCGATATGTGTAACAGGCCGGGTACGGCACGGCGGTCAAGTCCCGCAGAAAAACTTGGAGGCGCGATTATGAATAACCTGACCATTGATGGAACCAACCTCGCTGCGGGCGAAGTGCCCGGCGCCAATTTAGAGGAAATTTTAACCACCCTGATGGAACATCCCGTGGTCGCCAATCGCGTCATCACCAAAGTTCTGCTCAACGGCGATATTTACAGCGAAGAAATGCCCCACGCCGCCCTGGAAGTTGACCGGGGGCAAATCGACAGTTTAGAGTTGGAAACCCACACCGCCGAAGACCTGAGCCTCCACTTCCTGGAAAACGGCCATTACTTCGTGGGGGCCATGCGCGAAGCCCTGCCGA
>JAITVE010000197.1 GCA_031285975.1 Candidatus Adiutrix sp.
ACGGGCGGCAGCTATTAATTTTGGTATTTTGGCGTTATGGAAGAGAGGGCCGCGGAACCGCTGTTGCTGTGCGGCGGGGCTCCGGGCGTAAATTTTTAAAAAAAACGCCGGGGGGGGAATCCATGCTGAATCTTGCCCGTATTGCGATTGTGACGATAGCCGTTATTTGGTGGCCCCCGGCGCTGCTGGCGGATGAAATCATCAGTGCGCGGGTGGTGCAGGTGCGGGACGGGGACACGCTCACCGCGGTGCGGAGCGATGGCCGGGTGGAGCTGCTGGTGGTGCGCCTCTATGGCATTGACGCGCCGGAAGCCGACCAGCCCCACGGCCGGAGGGCTGCGGCCAGGCTGCGGCGGCTGGTGGATGGCGAGGCCGTCCGCATTGAGATTATGCAGGAACGCGACCGCTATGGCCGGGTGGTGGGCATAGTCAAACTGGTCAACCGGGACGCGGGCCGGGCACTGGTCGCCGCCGGGCTGGCCTGGGTGGAGCCCCGCTATTGCAAGCGGCCGCTCCCCTGCCGGGGCTACCAGACCGCCGAGCACAAAGCCCGGCGGGATAGGCTCGGCCTCTGGCGGGGCAGCGAGCCCGTGCCGCCCTGGGTGTGGCGGTGAACCGTATCAACCCGTATCACCGCGCATAAAAATGCCCCTGGGCGGGGCTGTGGGGTGGTTCTGGGGATTTCAGTTCGAGGCGGGGTTTTCAGGCGGGAGAGAGTTTAGCCACTTGCGCAGGGCGGCTTTGTCGCTGTTGGCCTGGCGCAGGGCGGTGCGCAGGTTGACCGCCCACTCGGCCAGGTCGCCGTTGGTGCGGCCGGCCAGGCGGGGCTCCTCGATGGCCTGAAGGTAGACCACCGGCGGCAGCGTGGGCCGGGCCGGGGGGCAGGGTTTAGGGCCGCAGGCAGTCGAGCACAGCGTCAGGGCAAGGAGTGTCAGCCCAAGTTTGAGCGTGCGGGTCATTGGCGTATACCTCGTTGAGTTCTGTTTTGAGCGCGTCGCGCTCGACCAGCAGGGTTTTCAGCGCGTCGTTGCGCAGGGCCAGGGCCAGGCGGTTCGCGTCAAGCTCCTGGGTTTGGGCCGCGCTGTGCCAGGTGACCACGGCCATGTTGGCGGTCACGGCGGCGAGGGCGGCCTCCCGCTCGGCCAGGTCGGCCTTGAGGAGCGTGATGTAGATACCCAGCCCGGCCAGGAGGCCCGCCGCCGCCAGCGCGGCAATCAGTTTAATTTTTCCCATGATCACTGTCACGGCTCTCCACCTCCATGTCTTTGAAGCGCGCCCTAAAATAGCCGCGCCCGCTCATGCGGTTAACCAGGCCCACCAAAAGCAGCACCCCCAAGAGGGCGGCGTGCCACTCGGTCAGTTCCCGGCCCGTCAAGAGGTCGCGGCCCAGCCAGGCCACGGCCAGGCCGCAGGCCAGCAGCAGCACCGACTTGGCCCCGCTGACCTGGCCCTGGCCGTTGCGGAAGGGGCCGGTCACGCCAGGCCCTCTTTGGCGGCCCAGGCGCGGGTGTCAAAGCAGGGGCAGTCTTTGGCCACGCGGGGAAAGTCGCGGTGGCCCTGGATTTTGGCGGCGGGGAAGCGTTTTTTCAGGCTGGCCACCAAAATTTTCAAGGCCTCCCACTGCGGCGGCTCGAAGTTATTCTCGGACTTGCCGTCTTCACTCACGCCGCCCACCAGGCACACGCCGACAGAGGATGAGTTGTAGCCCGCGACGTGGGCACCGACCTCATCCAGCGGGCGGCCGGTCTCCACAGAGCCGTCCCGCCGGATGACGTAGTGGTAGCCGATGTCGCGCCAGCCGCGCCCCTTGGGCTTGGGGTCGGTGTGCCAGCGGCGAATTTCGGCCACGCCGATATCCTCGCCGGGCAGGGTGATTTTTTCATCCACATTGGCGCGGGTGGCCGAGCAATGGATGGCGATGTAGTTGATGCGTCTCATTTCTTCCTCCAGGTTTCGCAGACGCCTTCCAGCTTGGAGACGCTGCTGACCAGTTTGGTGCAGCGGTCGTGCAATTCCTTGTTGACGGTCTCTTGCTTGTCTTTAGCCGACTGCACCTGCTCTTCTATTTTTTGCAGGTCGTCGTGGGTGGCCAGGTCGGCGACTTTACCGGCCAGGTCACCCACGGATTTAGCCAGGGTGGACATGGTGCGGGAGAGCCGGAAAAACAGATACAAGAGCAGCATCTGCACCACGGCCACCGCCGCGAAGAGGCCGCCGCCCTTCATGGCCGCGCCGAGAATATCGTCGCTCACCGCGACCAAAAGCTGTTCCATGATTTGCCTCCCCGGGTGTTATACGTCGCCGTCAATCGGCGGGCCTCTGGTCGCCCGGCAGGCCGCCCCGCAATTCCGCCGGGCAGTGGCGGCGTTCCCGCTCGCTCTCATACGACAATTGGCAATGGCCTTTAACGCGTTTGCCGTTTTCGCCGAGAGTACAGTCCCGCCAGAAAAGCAGGTCAATTAAACGGCGCAGGAGTTTCCAAACCCATTGCCCGGCCTCGGCTTTGCGGTGGACTCGGGCGGAAAAGGTTTCGTCTGGATAGCCGCCCAGGAAGGCGTTGAGCAGTTGGTCAAAGGCCAGGGCGATATCCCAGAGGTATTTTTTAACTTTCGCCCACATATTTTTCCCCGGCCAAAATTTCGGCGGCCCGCTCGGGGGTGACGACCTGGCCGCCGACGTCGGAAGCCAGCGCGCCCAGGGCCTGGATTGTGGACGGGTCGGTGACGTCGATGAAATCGGCCACCATCAAATCGTCGTAAATGCTGGCCGTGACGAAGTTCCCGGCGGCGATGGCCGTTTTTATGGCCACCTTTTCAGATAGGGTGAAGCGGCTCCGAAAGGCCAGTTTGCTGAAGCGCACTTTCCACCACTCGTCGCCGCGCAATTCATAACCGTCGCCGGGGCGCAGGTCGATGGGCTCGGCCAGTTCGCCGAGGTCGCCGTTGTAAAAGCGGATGCGTTCCCGCAGTTGGCCGATATCGTCAACCAGGCTGAGGGTGCCATGGGC
>JAITVE010000210.1 GCA_031285975.1 Candidatus Adiutrix sp.
CGTTGACCGCGTATGAACACCGCATCAGTTTCGGGCAGTTCGTCGCCGATTTCTTCCGGCCCTCCGCCTATGCCGTGGCCGCGCTCCCCGCGAATTATGACGATCTCTCGCCCCAGGCCAAGGATACCGCCCGCCGTCTGGCTTTCCTGAATCCCGACCCTGAGTTGCTGCAAAAATTGAACGACCGCAGCCGGGCCCGCCCCGCTTTCAGCCGCGCCTCTCAGGACTACGAGGACATGATTGCGGACGCCGCCCGCGAGCACCGGGTCTCCCCGGTTTTGGTCATGGCCGTCATCCAGGCCGAGTCCAGCTTCAACCCCGGCGCGGTCTCGCACCGGGGCGCGGTGGGGCTGATGCAGGTTATGCCCACCACGGCCCGCATGGTGGGCGTGCATGACCCCCACGTCCCCCAGCGGACTATTGTCGCCGGGGTTAAGTACCTGAAAATGCTGCTGGAAATATTCAACGACGACGAGCGGCTGGCCATCGCCGCCTATAACTGCGGCCCCGAGGCCCTCCGGCGCTACAACAACCAGGTGCCGCCGTACCGGGAAACGCGGGCTTTCGTCGAAAAAGTCATGAACTATTACAACCAGCACCTTGAAAGCTGAGGCCTTCCGTGCCCCGCCTGTCCGCAAAAATCCTCTGGCTGCCGGCCGCCCTTCTGTGGTTGTCGGCGGTTTTGTTTCCGGCTGCGGCCGAGGCCCAGCGGTATTACATGGAGCCCCTGCCCGTCACCCCAGGCCGCCTGATGCTGGATTTTCAGGAAGATTTTCATTCCGCCGACGCGAAATATACCGGCAAGCTCCTGCTGGTCACAGGCCGCATCCGGCGCATCACCCCGCCGGAGCGGATTTGGAATTACCACCCCGACAAGCTCTACGCCTTCATCACTATGGACACCGGCCTCAACCTGCCCCTGGCCGTCTATTTCTGGAATTGGGAAGCGCAGAAAATCAATGCCCGGCGCACCGGCGCGACCATTACCGTCCTGGGCTTCTGCCAGGGCGTGCCGCCCCAACTCAGCCTGGTGGACGCCTGCGTCTATCCCGACGGCTGCGGCGGCCCGGTTCCCAAATTCGAAGGCCCCTATTACAAGCTGCCCCCCACCCCCCAACGCCGCCGCCCGCTTCGGTGAAGCGCGGCCGCCTTTACTGTCGAGCAATCCAGCGAAAAGTATCCGCAGCTACGTCAATTGTCGCAGTAACTTTGCCGTTTTTCAGTTCAATCTGGGCTGGGCCGCTTGATTCAACCACACCGTTATTCATTCTGAAAAGCGTTAGTTTGACGGGTCGGGCCACGCCGCCATAGGCGGCGGCTGCGGCGGGCTGGACACCATTGCCGCCAGGGGCATATACAAGGAGGGGTGAGCCAATGGCGTTTTGTGCCGCGAAAGCGACATAAAATGGTTCATCGGCTTGCGGAACAATGACAAAGCCCACATTGGGGGCAGGCTGGAATCCATGGGCGGCCAGGCTCTTGATATCAGCGGCAGTCATGCCGACAGCAAACTTTTGGTTGTCCGCGCTGAAAGCTGCTTCAGCCACGGCCAACTCCATCAAAACACTTTGGGCCGCACTGGAGTGGGGGCCTTTGGCGTACACTTGAAGCCTGGGAGTGGCCAGTATGAGCAGGAAGAGTAGAATGCCCGCCGCGACCGTAAGCTGAATTGTGAACTCGCTCAGGGGAAAGCGTTTTTTGCGTTGTTGCACCGGCTCTGCCCTCATGCCGCGGAAAACCTACAGCGTCACTCTGGCGGTCGCCAAATTCTCAATATCCAGCCGCCCGATGCCCCGGCGGGCGGCTTCGGCCAGGTGGGCCACCTGGCGGGGGGCGATTTTGCGGCCGTACCACTCGTAGGCGGCCACGGCGGTGGCGTCGGCGGCCAGGGGGTCGGCGGAGGCAATGATTTCGCCGGGGGTGAGCACCCGGCCCGGCCCGCCGGGGCCGCCGGTGCTCATCACGCGGGTGGCGTCGATAACCGTCAGGTGCGGCCGCAGGAAGGTGTTGAGGTCGGCGATGGCCACGTCCAGGCTGTAGCGGGAGTGCATCACCCCCCGGTCATAAATCAGCCCCATCTGGCCCTTCAGCGACAGCGAGACCCCGGCCCCGCCGTGGCTTTTGGCCACCGGGCAGGCGATGATGACATCGGCGGCCAAGACCTCGCGCATGATGGCGTTGCTTTTCATCTCCACGCCGTCCGGCAGGGTCACGTCCTGGTACAAATCGTCGTCCATCAGGTGGAAGCAGATATTTTCCTCCACCCCCTGGCAGGCGGCCAGAATGCCGGACTGCTCCAGGGAGCGGGCCGGATCCTGCAGGGAATGATCCAGCACCCGCACTTGCCCGGCCTGGGCTTCCTTGCACATCACCACCAGTTCCCGCACCACTTCCGGGTGGGTGTTGGCGGCGGTTTCCGGGGTGCGGGCAAAGCTCATGTTGGGTTTGATGACCACTTTTTGACCAGGCTTGACGAAACGCCCCAGGCCGCCGATCATCTCCACCGCCCGGCGGGCCGCCGCCCCTGGGGAGCCCTTGACCACGGCCACATCCGGCAGGGTTTGGGCCGCAGCCCGGCCCGGCAGAAGCATGGACGGCCCGCCCAGGGCCAGGGCGGCCAGCCCGGCGGCTTGCAGTTTCATGAATTCGCGTCGGTTCATCATTGTCTCCTTGCCGATGGCCGGGCCGCGTTTTGCGGCGGGCGGCTTGTTATCCGGGGGTGAAATGGTGTATAGTGACTGGATTTGGGCGGCTGGCGGTTAGTCTGGCCGCCGTGGAGCGTGCTGCGAATGTCTGGCAATCCCCCGGTTTTGGATGAATTGATTGAAAGATTGGCCAAACTCCCCGGTTTGGGCCGCAAATCGGCCACCCGGCTGTCCCTGTTTTTCCTGCGCCAGCCGGAGGACGAGGTGCGCGAACTGGCCCAGGCCCTGTGCGAGGTGAAGGAAAAGATCAAATTCTGCTCCCTCTGCCACAATTTCACGGACAGCGACCCCTGCCCTCGCTGCTCCGACCCCCGCCGCGACCGGGGCATGATCTGCGTGGTGGAGACCCCCGGCGACCTGTTGGCCCTGGAGGCTTCGGGCCTCTTCGGCGGCCTGTACCACGTGCTGGGCGGGGCTCTGGCCCCCCTCTCCGGCGTGGGGCCGGACGACCTGAAAATCGCCGAGCTTTTGCAACGCGTTGACGTGAGCGGTGCGGACGAGGAGCATCCCCCCATCCGCGAGGTGGTGCTGGCCACCGGCAGTTCCCCGGAGGGCGAGGCCACTGGGGCCTATCTGGCCCAGCGGCTCAAGGAGCGCGGCGTGGCCGTGACCCGGCTGGCCCGCGGCATCCCCATCGGTGTTGACCTGGAATATGTGGATAACGCCACCATCCGCCAGTCTTTGGAAAACCGCCGCAGCTATTAAGCTGCAAAGACTTTAGGCCGATTCCGCCGCTTACAGCCGTTTTTTGAAAACATCGGCCAGCCGCGCCGCGTCGGCCAAAACCGCCGCGTATTCCTCCTCGGAGAGGCCCGCGCCCAGGGCTATCAGCCGCCGCCGGGCCGGGGTAAGGTAATCGCCGGGGGCGTGGCCGTCAGAATTGATGACCAGCTTGAAGCCGTAACGGCGGGCCAGGGCGGCCACCAAGCCGTTGCCCAGGCTGTGCCCGCCCCGCCCGCTGAGTTCCACATGCACCCCTTTTTCAGCAGCCAGTTCCGCGTCCTTTTCGCTTAAGATGCCGGGGTGGGCCAGGATGTCGGCCCCGGCCTCGATGGCCGCCCGGTTGGTGCCGGGGGCCACGGGCTCCACCGGGGTTTCGCCGTGCACCACCACGTGGCTGGCCCCCAGGTCGCGGGCCTGTTTCACCAAATCGCCGATGAGGGCCGGGGGCACGTGGGTTATCTCCACGCCGGGGAGGAGGCACAAGCCGTCCATGTGCCCGTTCAGGGCCGAGGCCGCCGCCCTGAGTTGGCGCAAAACGTCCGGCAAAGTGCCGTGATCCACGTGGTCGGCCATGCCCAGCACGGAGTAGCCGGAAACGAGGCAGCGCCGGGCCAGTTCCGCCGGAACCAACTCGCCGTCGGAGAGAAAGCTGTGGGTGTGAAAGTCAATAACCGCCGCTTCATTCATGATTCACTCACTTTGACTTTTTGAGGGCGTCGGCCACGTAGAGCACCGTGTTCACATAAATGCCGCTCTTGTTGTATTTCATAATAACCGCCCGGCGTTCGGCCTCGGTCATGGTTCCCGGCTTCCAGCCGTGGCTTTTCAGGAACTGGCCGATGCTGAAAATGGCGTCGGTTTTGTTGAACAAATCCACCCGTCCATCGCCATCGCCGTCCACCCCGAATTTGGAGAGGTTGGAGGGCATGAACTGGCCCCAGCCAATGGCCCCGTAGATGGAGCCGTTGATATTGGTGGGGTCGTGGCCGTTGTCAAAGGCGTAGCGCATGAGGGCGGCCAGTTCGTTTAAGGCCCAGTCGCCGCGCTGGCGGGCGTAGTCCTTGAGGAAGGCTTCGGACTCGCGGTCGGGATTGATTTCCCGCACCGCCTCGCGCACCACGTTGAAATCAGAGGACGCGGCGGCCATTGAGGCCAGGTTGGCGGCAGCCTTGTGCGTGCCGAAAAAATCGCCGTAGCGCGTCTCAATCCACATGATGGAGGCGGCCACTTCGCCGGGCACTTGGAATTGGCGGCTCATGCGGTCGAAAGTTTTTTTGTCGGCCAGGTAAAAGGCCCGGATTTTGGCCAGCCCCTGGGCGTTGGTGAAGGACTCGTAGGTGGCCGTGCGGTTGGGGGCCTTGGCCGGGGGCGGGCTGTAGCTGGACAGGGCCCGCTTCCTGTCCGTGCGCAGGGCTTTGTTGACCGCCGCCAGGGTGGCGTCCGAAATGTCGCCGGTCTGCGGCAGGCCCCGGTCGGCCTGGAAGCGTTTGATGGTGTTCTGCGTGCCGCTGCCGCCCCGCCCGTCAATGAGGATGTCGTAGCCCAACTGGTAGAGTTTTTCCTGCAATTCGCGGGTCAGGTCTGAGCGGTAATAGATGCCGTACAGCTCTTTCAGCTTGGCGGCCATGGGCTGGCTGGTGTACCGCATGTTCGGCGAGTTGAACACCGCCGCCAGCTGGGCTTGACTGAAACCCCGCTGGGCCAGCTTGGCCGCCGGGCCCCGCCACACATCGGGAATACCGCACGCAACCGTGGGCTGGGACGGTCCGCCGCCGCCCTGCGTGGTGGTGGTCACCCCCAGGCAGCCGCTAGCCAAAAGAACGGAGGCCAGGGTCAGGGCCAGGAGCGGGAGATATTTGGAGGAATTCGTGTTCATAAGCGATGCACCGTGCAATTCAGAACTTGATTTTTATACGCGAACATAATAAGGATAAAAGGCGGCCTTTGTCAACTTTCCTAGACATGTTTACCGGCCAGCCACAATATAGAGCATTTTGCAATTTACCTGCCTTTAGTAAATTGCAAAATACGCAAACATCCGGGCGCTTTTCATTTTTCGCATATGACCTTGAAAAAGAAAAGCGCTCTAGAGGATTTCGATGGACGATAACACCTTAGCTCTTTTGGAATATGAAGAAACCCTGGAATGGCTGGCCGAGGAAACCCACTCGGAGCCGGGCCGCTGGGCGGCCATGAATCTGCGCCCTGAACTGTCGCCGGAAGAAATCCTGGAATCCTGGAAACTCATCCATGAAGGACGGGAAGTGTTGATTCAAGGGGATTCCCTGAGTTTGGCCGACCACCTGGACTTGACCGAAGCCCTGGAGCCGCTGAAAGTGGAGGGCTCCATGCTCGGCGTGGACGAACTGCGGGCCGTGGGCCTGGAAGCCCGCTGCGCCCGCGCCGCCCAGACTTTCTTCGCCTCGATGTGGGACGCCGCGCCGGGCCTGGGCGCCCTGGCCG
>JAITVE010000221.1 GCA_031285975.1 Candidatus Adiutrix sp.
GGGCCAGGCTACCCGGCTGGAACCCTGGCTGACCAAGATGGACAAGCTGTACAGCGGCCAAATCCAGCTGGGCCTGGCCACCGATACCGATGATGTTACGGGCCGCGCTATGGCCACCCATGACGGCGAATGGCCCGAGGCGGAAACTATCCGGCAGGTTTTGCAGGCCAGGGAAGGGGAGGGCGACCAGCTTCCCCCCGCCTTTTCGGCCATTCAGGTGGATGGGAAACGGGCCCACCGGGCCGCCCGCGCCGGGCAGCCGCTGGATTTGCCCCTGCGGCGGGTGACCGCCCACCGGCTGGAACTGCTGAACTACCAGCCGCCGCTGGTGGATTTTCGGGCCGAGGTCTCTTCGGGCTATTACATCCGTTCCCTGGCCCGCGATGTGGGGGCGGAATTGGGCCTGGGCGGCTGCCTGTCGGCCCTCAGGCGGGAAAAGGTCGGCCCCTGGTCTTTGGCGGGCGCGGTTACTCTGGAAGAATTGGCCGCCTGGACTGAGGAGGATTGGGCCGCCCGGCTGGCTCCCCCGGCTGAGGCTCTGCCCCATCTGCCGGGCTTGCCCTTGACGGCCACCGAGGCCCGCGGCTTCGGCCAGGGCAAGAAGCTGCCGGTGAGCGCTGGAACCGGCCAATATAAAATTTTGAGTCCTAGCGGCGAACTCTTAGGACTCGGCGAGATTTCCTCCATCGGAGGATCAGCGCCCCAGGAGCCTTTCTTGCGGCCCCTGCGGGTATTTCCGGTCGAATGACCGTTTTGCCAGATGGCAAGGAGTTTACAGATGTCCATTACCACTGAAAAAACCCGTGAATTGATTGAAGGTTTTCGCACCCACGACAGCGACACCGGCAGCCCCGAAGTTCAGGTGGCCTTGCTCACCGAGCGCATTGTGAACCTTACCGAGCACTTCAAAACGCACCACAAAGACCACACCTCCCGGCGCGGCCTGTTGAAGCTGGTCGGCCAGCGCCGCCGCTTGCTCAATTACCTGAAAAAGCAGGACATCAACCGCTACCGCGAACTCATTGGCCGCTTGGGCTTGAGAAAGTAGTGTCACCGTGCGGGCGGGAGAAATTCCCGCCCGCTTCGTAATAAGTTATACCCGCGATTGGAAAAAATCGCTCCCCCTCTCACCAAACATTTATGGCCCTGGAAGGCCGGGGGTCTTCCGCTGGCGGTTCGCCGCCGGGGGCTGAAGGAGAAAAGATGAAAGTAGAATGTAAATTCGGCGACGCGGTCGTCTCTATCGAAACCGGCAAAGTCGCCCGCCAGGCCGGCGGCTCGGTCATCGTCCGCATGGGCGAGACCATGATCCTGGCCACGGCCACGGCGTCGAACGACAAAAGGGAAGGGCTCGATTTCGTTCCTTTGACCGTGGATTACCTGGAGCGTTTTTACGCCGTGGGCCGCATCCCCGGCAACTTCTTCCGCCGCGAGATCGGGCGCCCCTCGGAAAAAGAGACCCTGACCTCCCGCTTTATCGACCGCCCCTGCCGCCCGCTCTTCAACAAGAGCTGGACGTATGAAACCCAGGTCATCGCCCAGGCCATCAGCGTTGACGACAAATATGATCCCGACCTGCTGGCCATGCTCGGCGCGTCCGCCGCGCTCACCATTTCCGACATCCCCTTTAACGGCCCCATCGCCGGGGCCCGCGTGGTGCGGGTGGACGGCAAGCTCATCGTCAACCCCACCCAGGAGCAGCTTGAAGCCGCCGACCTGGCCCTCATCGTGGCCGCCAGCCGCGAGGCCGTGGTTATGGTGGAAGGCGGGGCCCAGGAAGCCAGCGAAGCCGAGATTCTGGACGCGGTGTTCAAGGCCCAGGAAGCCATTCAGCCGCTGCTCGACCTTCAGCTTGAATTGCAGAAAGCTTTGGGCAAGCCCAAGCGCGCCGTTGAAGATATCGTCCGCAACGAGGAACTGATTGCCAAAGTCTGCGCCGACTACCGCCCGGCCATGCTCACCGCCTTGACCACCAAGGAAAAGCAGGCCCGGCAGCAGAAAGTCAGCCAGGTCAAAACCGACGCTTTGGCCGCTTTCTCCGAGGCCTACCCGGACGGCAAAGGCGACATCGGCTACGCCGTGCACCACCTGGAGAGCGAAATCCTGCGCGGCATGATCGTGAAAGAGAAAAAACGCATCGACGGTCGCGCCCTGGACGAAGTGCGCCCCATCAACTGCGAAGTTTCCTACCTGCCCCGCGCCCACGGCTCGGCCCTGTTCACCCGCGGCGAAACCCAGAGCCTCGGCGTGGCCACTTTGGGCACCAGCTATGACGACCAGCGGCTGGACACGGTTATCGGCGAGACCTCCAAAACCTTCATGCTCCACTACAACTTCCCGCCCTACTGCACCGGCGAAGTCAAGCGCCTCGGCGCGCCCGGCCGCCGCGAAATCGGGCACGGAGCCTTGGCGGAACGCGCCCTCAAAGCCGTTATCCCGGCCCACGACAAGTTCCCCTACACCATCCGCGTGGTCTCGGAAATCATGGAGTCCAACGGCTCTTCGTCCATGGCCTCCGTCTGCTCCGGCTCCCTGTCGCTGATGGACGCGGGTGTGCCCATCAAGGCCCCCGTGGCCGGCGTGGCCATGGGCCTGGTGGTGGAAGGCGACCAGGTCATCATCCTCACCGATATCCTCGGCGATGAAGACCACCTGGGCGATATGGACTTCAAAGTTACCGGCACTAAAGACGGC
>JAITVE010000229.1 GCA_031285975.1 Candidatus Adiutrix sp.
GGGCCAGGCCCAGGGGTGGCTGAGGTGGGGGGCCTCGAAGGCCGGTTCCAGAATCACCAGGGGCACCGGCGGCCAGTGGATAAAATCCTGCGGCTGGCCGCAAAAGATTTTCCCCGCCGGGGCTTTCAAATCCAGCAACAGACGCTCAATCAACCCGGCCTGGGCGGCGGAAGCCGTGAGCACAATCACCGCCGGGCCGTCGCCCTTATAGCTCGCCGCAAATTTGGCGGCGGCGCGGGCCGCGCCCAGGGCGCTCACCGGGTTGGCCGGGCCGATTTCCCCCAGCGCCCGCAACCCCAGGCCCCGCCCGCTGGGGAGGGCCGACAGCGCCGGGCCGCCCGCAGGCAGGGCCTGCGGGGTGAAGAGCCCGCCCTCGGCCAGAAAGAGCTTGAACACGTCTTCTTCCCCGGCCAGCATGAGGCTTGACCAGGCGGGAGTATCCGAGTCCGGCAGCATTGGAGCCCGCCCGCTCCAGATTGGCCAAAAGGTGAAATCGCCAAAAATCACCAGATGCTCTTCAGCGGAGCCCACCAGGGCGGCCAAACGGCGGCGGCCGTCGTGATCCGGCGGGTGGCCGGTGAGGGCCAGCACCGCCGGGAAGCGTTTCCCGGCCAGAATTTCTCCCGATTGAACATCAGCCGTCAGGGCCAGAACCACCCCGGCCCCTTCCGCGAATTTTTCGGGGCTGAGGGGGGCCAGGCTCAAGGCCGCCCGCAACTGCGCCTCCGCCGTTTCCTGGCGGCCCCGCAGGTCGGCCAGTTCCGTTGCCAGTTCGGCGCGGCCCAGCCACTTTTCAGAATCCTGCCGGGCTTGGCGCAGCCGCTGTTCCAGGCGGGCGGCTTCTTCCAGGGCATTTTCCTCTTCCCGCCGCACGGTGCGCATGGCCGTCTCGGCAGAATCCACAGCTTGGCGGGCCTGCTCTTCCCGCCGGGCGGCCTTGGGGTCGGGGCCGCCCTTGCGCAGCCAGCCCAGAAGGCCCTGGCCGCTGTTGTCCAGCGCCGTCCGGGCTTCCTCCCAGGCGGTTCCGGCCTCGGCGGTTTCCCGGCGCACCCGCTCCCATTCGTTGCGAAAGCGGGCCACCTCGCGGCCCAAATCCGCGAAACGCCGCTCCAGGGCCTCCAAATCTTCCCAAAGAGTCAGCCGGGCCTTGACCCCGGCCTCGTCGCGCTTTAAAAGAGCCAGTTGGTTGCGCAGATCGGCCTGCTCCCGCTCCCGCGCCTCACGGGCCCGCTCGGCCTTGGTGTACATGCTGAGGCTGTGGAGCGGCGTGTCGGGCGCCGCTTCCCCCAAAAACACCGCGTTCTCGCCGCACAGCCCGGCCAGGGGCCCCAACTCAGCGGGCGCGTCGGCCAGTATCAATACAGTCGCAAATTTTTGCCGAAAATGTCCGGCCAAAGCGACCACCGCCGCCGGGGTCTTTTCCGGCTGCGGCGACCACACAAAGGTCAGCCCCGTTGGGGAGAGCTTTTGGGCCACCTCGTCCCCGGCCACTTGGGGCCAGAAGCGGGCCTCGAAAGCGGAGCCGCTGTGCCCGGCGGCCTCGGCGGCGCTCATCACCCAGCCCTCCTGCGGGTCGAGGAACAGGGCGGCCCCGGCTGGCCGGGTGAGGCTGTCGTCCAAATTAACGGCCAATTCTTCGGGCGGCGGGTTCGGCGCAAACGAGCCGCTGAGGGCGGAGCCCAGGGGCTTATCAGCCGCGAGGCTGAGGCTGAGAACCGGGCCCCGGCGGTCGATAATCCGCGCCGGGAAGGCGTGGGGGCCGCTGCGGAACCAGCCCCGGCAGCCGGGAGCGGGCGCGCCGGAGACCGGGGCCGGGAAGGCGTAGACGTAGCGATCCAGGCCGGGGCGGGCCGTCAGGCGGCCGCGTTCCAGCATAATGCTTCCGGGGGTTTGTTCACAGGCTGGTTTCATGAGGTACTGCGAATAGGCCGCGACCGGAGAGTAAGCCTGGCGGCTTGGCTCTCCGGTCGCGGATGAGGTGGCGGAAGATTATCCCCTCCGCGATCAGTTCGGAATGTTAAACTTCAGCGCCGGGGCGGCCTGGCCGTTGGCCGACAGGGTGATGTTCAGGGATTTGAGACTCTGCTTGGGGTCGCCGCCCGCAGCTTCCACAGCCTGGAAAGTCAGGGAGGGCTGGGCCGACAATTTGATTTCCAGGCTGCCGGGGGCGCGGAGGAAATCGGCCACGCTCTTGCCAAGGTCGGCGGGGTTGGCCAGATATTCGCCGCCGCCCATGCCGACCATCAGTTCAACCATGGCCACGGCCTGGGTTTTGAAGGCTTCCACCTCGGCCTCGGAGACGCCGGGGTTCTCGGCCTGCTGCGCGGCAATGTATTTGAAGACGCGGTTCGTCAGGCCCTTGTCGTCCAGCTTGATGTTCAGGCCATTGAAGGAAAAGTCGCCCAAAAGTTCGCCGGGGGCCATCATGGCGTAAACCAGGCTGCCCAGGGGGCTTTCCTTGAACTTGGCCACGCGTTCCGCAGTCAGGCCGCCGAATTCCAGCGCGCCGGAGAGGTCGAACAGGTCTTTGACGCTCAGGCTGGTGAGTTGCTTGCGCCACAGGCCCTTGGCCGGGTCATACGTGCTTTCGCCTGAGGCGGAGAGTTCGAAGCGGTTCATGCCAAAATACTGGGTGAACAGGTACAGCCCCTTGAAGCTCTGCGTGGCGTCGCCGGGGTCAGCGCTGGGCAGGGTGACCACAAAGCCGGTTATCGTGCTTTTCTGGATCGCGGGAATTTCACCCGCCACATAGGGGCCGGTGACTTTGGCCTCGGCCATTGATATGCCGAACAGTTCGCCGAGCTTGAATTCCAGGCCGCTGACAGAGGCCTCCTTCAGGGAAAAGGGCGAGACCAGCAAATCGCCCAGCGTCTGGGTGAGCGTCATGGCCTCGCTGGCGGCTTCGGGGTCTTCAAGGGCGGAGAGGAAGACGGGCATATATTTTTTAAAGTAGGCGCTCATATCGAAGCCGGTCATGGACATATTCTTCACGGCCCCGGTCATGGCGCCGCCCATGTCGCTTTCCAGTTCCTTGCCGCCCATGCTGAACTTCAGGTCGTCCATGATAACGGAGCCTATGGAGCCCAGGGGCTTGACGTCGGTTTCCTTTATGCTGGCGATGGAAAAGCTGCCCTTCGCATCGTCGCCGCCGAAGGTGGCGGTCAGGCCGCTCATGGCGGCGCTCTTGGCCGACATGCCGCTCATGACCGAGAAAAAGCCGCTGGGGTCAATGGCTTCCATGCCGGGTATGGCGTCGCCGCCAAAGTTCACGCCTTCCATGGCCGCCAGGGCCAGGGCGGAGGACATTTCCACCCTGTCGCCTTCGGGGGTCTCAGTGGCGAGTTTGAAGGTGAAATTTTTGTAGCTCAGCTTGCCCAGGGTCAGGGCCTTCAAGAAACCGGCCTTCCCGGCGGGCGCGTCGGCCCCGGCGGCGGAGAGGCCCACGGCGGCCAGGGCGACTTCCTCAACGGCTATTTCAGGCGCGTCGCCGTCCAGTTCCAAACCCTTGAGGGCCAACCCTTTCAGCACCAAGCTTTCGGCCAGCTTGGCCGCTTTCTGGTCGCGCCAGTCGGCGGCGGCGAAAACTTTTTCCATATCCGCCTTGGCCAGGGGCTTGCCGAGTTCCACGGCGGCGATTTCCAGGGTCAGGTTGGCCGCGGGGGCGGCGGCTTCACCGGCGGCCTCCGCCGGGGTGGGGGCCGGGAGCTTCACCGACACGCCGCTGACGACCAAAACATCGCCCTTCATGCTGTGCTCTTTGGCCGTCCACTGGCCGGGCCCGGCGGTTTTGTCCATGACCAGGCTGAATATTTCATACGCTTCCTGGGCCGAGGGGCCGCTGGAACAGGCCACGGCCAGGACGATCATCATCAGGGCCGTCAAAATTAGAGATGCTTTGGTTTTCATAGCCTTCCTCATTTCGTTTATCGTTACTCCAAGTCTTCTTCGAACAAGGTTTCCATGGGCCGGGGGGCGTTGGGCAGCCGCTCGTGAAACACCCCGGCTCGCGCGGCCACCGCGACGGGGGCCCGGTCGTTGACCTGAGCGGTGAGATGCAATTTTTCGATTATATCATACTTGTCCAGATTGGCAAGGGACATAAGGGGGCCAAGGGACAGGACAGACATAACCGGCAGGGGCTGGGGCGGCGCGGCCGCTATGGTCAAGCTTTCCGGGTGTTCCAGGAAAACCCGGGCCTCGCTGAGCAGCACCGGGAGGTTGGCCAGGCGTTGTTCAAGATCGAGCTTCTGGGCCAAGGGCTCGAGGTAATAGGCCATGATGTTGTCCGCGCTGTTGCGGCTGGGGGCGTATTTGAAGGCGGCGTCATCCAGATAGCGATACCATTTCTGCATCAGCCCCTGGTCGGCAAAGGTTAGGGAGAGGGCTTCCAACTGCCCCCAGGCTGCGGTTAACAGCAGTTCAGTGCCTTTCGGAATTGCGCCGCTGTGCCGGGGGGACAGGCCGCTCAGCCGGGCCGAAGCGGTCAGTTGCCCCAACTCGGGAGACTGAATCCGCAGTTCTTTCAGGTTCGCCGAACCGTCGCCCGGCTGCACTTCCAGGTCGAGCCCCAGTTCTAAACGACCGCCGAAATTTTCGAATAAAGCCTTGCGGGCCGGGGCCTCCAACCCTTTGGGCATATCAAGCACCTCCGAATCGACTGTGAAATTGAAGCGGCGCGTGTAAATGGGCGAGCCGTCCGGGGCGGAGGCCGTGTCGAAAAGTACGCTGCTGATGTTCAGAGCCTCCCGCCCATCCAGGGTCACCACGGTCGGGGCCATCTCCAGGGTCTCGCAGACCCACAGGGCGTCAAGTATGCTGGAAATGCTTCCCACAAGAGAGGGGCGCAGCACCAGGGGGAGCCCGCCGATGGACAGCCAGCTGAGGTCGATTTTTGCGCGGTTTTCAGCGGCTCTTCCGGCCCATTCCAGGCCTTCCAACTTGAGGCCGCCCAGAAAATCCGGGCCCAGGGCGCGGGCCTCCAGGCGGCTGAAACTCACCTGGGGGTCGTCCGGTTCTTCGGCTGCCAAGCGAAACCCACGGACTTCCAGCTTGTCAAAGCGCGGCAGGCCCGGCGCGGCGGCACGGGGCTGATAGGCGGGCTCCCGCGCCTCCAGAAAGTCCACGGCCATCAGTTCGCTGTTCTTTCTCTGGAGGCTGAGGCCGCGAAGGTTGACTTCACCGGCCAAACTCAAGGGGCTGGAACTATCCATGCGCGGGTTTTTGACCAGCCGGAGCAGGTTGAAAAACGACAGCCGCTTGAGGCCCAGATGCCCGGCGGAGAAGCGCAGTTCGTCTTCCCGGTCATTAATATTGAGATTGTCAATGGTGACGGAGCGGAAAAAGAACCCGGCCTCGGCCCGGTCATAGCTCACGGCCAGACCGGATTCCGAAGGCAGAACGCGGGTCAGCATGGCTTTCAGCAGCAAATCCGGCCCCAGGGTCAGGGCCAGGAGCAGCAGGGCAATCAGGCCCAAAAGGACGTAGCGGAGCCGTTTTTTATACGATTTTAAGAGTGCCGCGGAGCTGGTCAAGGCTATCCAGTCCTTCCTGGAGCATCCACTGGCGGACGCCTTCGAGGATGTTGATGGCCGCCCTCGGGTCGGCCAAAGTGGCGGTGCCGACTTCGATTGCGGTAGCGCCGACGAGTATAAATTCCAGCGCGTCGCGGGCCGAGACAATGCCCCCCAAACCCACCACCGGGATTTTCAAGGCCTGGGCGCAGAGCCACACCTGCCGCAGGGCCGCCGGTTTCACCGCCGGGCCGGAGAGCCCGCCCACCACGTTGGCCAGCTTG
>JAITVE010000236.1 GCA_031285975.1 Candidatus Adiutrix sp.
CCATCCGTCACGGATGATAAGACAGGCTGGTCTCATGATGGCGGTTCCTTTCTGAATCGGGAAAGTCACTTCGGAAATTCAAGGACGGAGAGAGTCTGCCGCACCTCGTTGCAGGACACCCCGGGCGAGCGCAGTTCATCAGCGATGATGCTCTCCATATGCTCGAAAAAGGGCCGGGTCAAGTCGGGCAGGCCCTCTTGTTCTTTCTGTCGCATCCAATCCACAACGCTTTTCATTTCCGCCCCGGCCTCGGCCCCGCACACCAGAGCCAGGCCCAGCACAGTGCTGTAGCGCTCCAGCATATCCACTTCCCTGGGGGTATAGCCCAGGGCGGTGTAGTCGTAATAGGGGCGCTGCTGGGCCGGGCACACCCCGCCGAGCAACACTATGGACAGACACACGGCCCCGCTGAACACGAGCAGCTTGGAGAGGGGCTTTTTAAAAGACATACGGCTCGGCCTCCTCGGGGCTATCTTGCGGACGGGAGAGGAGAGAGATTTGATTTAACAGCGAAAAAGCTGTCGGACACACTTTTTTTATTATATATCAAGGCGCGAATTATTGCCAGTGAGCGGCGATGGGCTTGGCCGGGCGAGAGCATCTTAAACATTCTGGAATGGGTGTAACAAGTGCATAGCATACTCGGAGTTCATGGCGGCCATGTGTTGCTTTCAATGGATACCAGCCTTCTCGCTGGTTATATAGCGGGCGGCGCGCGAACTCAGCGGGCCGCCGGGTCTTCCACGATGATGGTCAGCACTTCGTCCCGGTCTATTTCGGCCAGGCGGGCTGGGTCGGCTTGGGACAGGTAGCGCGCGAACATGCGGTAGCCGTCGCCGCCGCGATACATATGGTCGCTGATGGCCACGGTGTAGTCGGCGCTGGGGTCAAGGGGGCGGTTGCCGACTTCTACGGATTCGGCCCGGCAGCGGCGGCTGACGGAACCGTCGGCGTTGGGCGCCCGGCTTTCGCGGGCGGTGACCCGGAGGCCGTAAAACTGCGGGAAGCCGCTGCCGTTCACGCGGGAGAGCCCGTGGTTCAGGGCCCGCATGAGGTCGGCGCCTTTGAAGCGCACGGTGACCACGGAGCGTTCGGCCAGGGCCGCTGCCAGGTTTTTCCGGGAGAGGCCGCCAGCGGGGAGCGAGGCGTGAAAATCGCCGCTGGTGAGGATGGCCGCGTCGGCGCGGGCGGCCCGCTGAAGGGCGGCGCAGGCCAGGCGGCCGAAGTTGGCGCTGCCGTTGCGGACGCTCCCGCGCTCGCCGTTGAGGGCGAAGGGCAAGCGGGCCGCTGTCCGCGACCGTTCGCGCTCCGCTTCCTCTTCCAGTTCACCGGCCAGGGTGTCCACAATCGCGTCCGGGGTCACGGCGGCAAAGCTGGGGGCCGGGATGAGGCTGGGGGTGAGCAGAAGCTGGCCGTCCTCATCGCGGGTCACGGCCACCTGCCCCAAGTTTTGAAGGCGCGACCCCGCGCTGACCACCAGAGTCTCCCCCACCAGAGCCGAAAAGCCGTTGCCGGGGCCGCGGCCGTCGATAACCAGATCGAGGCCCTCCACCTCGCGGGCCAAGTCCTGGGCTGAAAATTCGCTCTGCGGGGCCGTGCCCAGGTGGCAGAGGGCGATGACCAGGTCGGCCCCGGCCTCGCGCCGCAGCTTGTCGGCCATGACTTTGGCGATTTCAACCGCGTCTTCCGGGTTGCCGAAAATCACGGAATGGAGGTGCTCCGGGCTGGTGAGTCGTGGCGTGGAAGGGGAGGACAGGCCGAAGACGCCCACTTTCAGGCCGCCAAACTCTTTGACCACATAGGGCGGCAACAGGGCGGCCCCGTCTTCGCGGGAGATGATGTTGGCGGCGATGTAGTTGAGCTTGTAACGCTTCCGCAGTTCCATCAGGCGCGGCAGGCCGTGGTCGAAATCGTGGCCGCCCAGGGCCAGCGCGTCATATTCCAGGAGTTCCAGCAGCCGGGCGATGTGCTCCCCCCGCCCGGCGGCAGCCAGGGGCTGGCCGTGGAGCGCGTCCCCGCCGTCCAGAAGCATTTTCCCCCCGGCGGCCTGGCGGTTGATAAAAGTTTTCATCCGGGCGTAGCCCAGGCTGGCCAGCTGCCCCTGGCCCTCTTTCTTCCCGTCCGTCATTTCCCGGGCGCAGCCGTGCACGTCGCCGGTGTGGAAAATGAGCAGCAGGGGCGGCTCTTCCGCCGCCGGGGCAAAGGTGGCCGGAACCGGCATTGCCGGAACCGCCATGGCCGGGGCCGTTGCCAGAAGAAGGGTGCACAAGCCCAAGGCCGCTGTGAGCAACAGCCCGGACTGCCGGATTGAACCAGCCGCTGTTTCCTGACCACCTCGCATGAAGTCCCCCACCAAAAAAACGCCGCAAAAGCGGCGTTTGGGTATCGGTTAAGGGCTGATAACGCCGAAAAGTCAACAGTTTAAAAGTTTTTCAGAATCCAGAATCAGCACCACCCGGCCATCGCCCAGAAGGGTCAGGCCGCTGAAATAGGGCAGTTTGCGAAAAGTTTCCAACTCGAATTCCTTGATGACGATCTTTTGCTGGCCCAAAATTTCGTCGGCCATGATGGACTGGCGGGATTCGTTTTTGTCCTGCAAAATAATGAAGGCCCGGCCCCCGTCTTTGCCCTCGGGCATTTCCGAACCCTGGCTGGGCTCGACCGGGCTCTCGCTGAGGGGCTCGCGGTAGTCGCTATAACCCAGGCCCAGGATTTCTTTGATGTTGATGACCGAAATCACCATGTC